>CAZLKI010000257.1:0-4336 GCA_964560035.1 uncultured Synechococcus sp. | reverse complement strand
TCAGAATATAAAGTCGTCCTGAAGGACGAGGTTTTAAACCCAATTTTCCGATAAGTACAAATAGATTTTAAGACTAATATATTTTGAGAGTCTTAGCTTGATAGAATATTCTCAAACAATTTTTTATCAAATATCTATATGGAATTTCTTGATGGTATCACTACATTTTTAGTAGGAATTAACTTTAAACTAATTTTTCAGCTTACTTGCTTGGCTTTAGTTGTAATTTCTGGTCCTATCGTAATTTTTCTACTTGCAGCACGGGGCGGCGATCTGTAATTTGTTTTTAGATCGACTTTTAGATTAGTAACTAGGTGGCGATCGCCTAGTTTCATTTTTTGCTCATTCTAATTTACAATGTGATGTTATCAAGGAAATTTTCTAAATCGGCAAGATTACCTGCGTAAGTAGTAATAGGCTTATCATAGCCCTTGAGTTTGACGAAATGTTGCTTAAAAGGTAGTTGGGCATTGGGAATACATTGATAGGTTTTTTGCCAAGTTTTTTGCCCCAGTGCAATATCTAAATTAATCTCTTTAGTTATGGATTCGAGTCTAAAGGCGGCATTTACAGTATCTCCAAGCGCAGTGTAATCAGAATGGTTAGCTGTTCCGATCTTACCTACCATTGCCTCTCCAGTATTTACGCCCGCTCCCACGCGCAAAGTAAAAGGTAATTCAAACTCTTCGTTAAGACAATTAGTCATGATAAATAACTCACGAAGTGCGGAAAATGTCTGGAGCATCTCTCGACCTACGGTAATATCATTTTCTTCGACCTGATCTGTAAGATTGTGAATCCACACCGACATCACAGCATCGCCCATATATTTATCCACCCAACTGCCATATCTAGAGATAATTTCTCCCGCCCGTCGCACCCACATTCCAATTAATTGGGAAAGTATTTTTTCATCCAATTGGAGCGTAAGTTGCGTAAAGTTGCGAATATCGACGACTAAAACTGTGATCAGACGGCGCACGTGGACTATATCAGTATCGAGCTTGCTAGTAGTACTTTCTTGAATATGGTTGGCTTTATCTTTGAAATTAAAATAGTGAAAGAAATTGTCTCCAATCGTGATGCGATCGCCATTTTTTAAGCTTACGGGCATAACCACGCGCCGCGAATTAACGAATGTACCGTTACTACTTCCTAGATCGATTAACAAGAAATCATCGCGACCGATAACCTGAAGCATGGCATGGTGGCGGGATGTAGACTTACCATATAAATGAATATCATTATCTGTACCCCTTCCAGCAAGCCAAGAACCTTGATTAATTAAAGGAACCTTGGTTACCCCGATCGAAGTAGTGATCAGTAAGTAGGGATATGCAGAAAATGCCAAGCCTTCAAATGTTTGCATCTTCTTAGCTTTAATACTTCGTGTATTGCTTTAGGTGTTGGCTTAAGTATATATCCCTAATTGGTCAGAGATCCAGATCCCAATACGTTTAGCCCCAATCATCAATTAGGATAGGCAGGCAAAGACCGCAAATAATCCATCGACAAAAATTGTACTTAATAATGCTCCCGCAAATACCCAGTTATGCAGATCGGGCGATCGCATTGCTCTAAATCCGATCAGGCTAATACATATAGCCAGAATTGCCGCCCAACTAATACCCCAAGAGGTTTGCAAATGGGTTACAGCATCTTGTAAAATCGGTTGAATTGCCCCTAGATCGCCTTCTACCTGCATGATGGCTTTCCAGTGAGGAATTAAATTATTTAGATAAAAATATAAATCCGTAACGGCTGTACCTAAAAGCGATGCTAGATAAAACCACGCGCCAATTAAGTAATCACTCTTCGTCATTGCCCAGATTGCCCAAGGTAGAGCGATCGCCTCAATCGGTAGATGCCAAAAAGGTTCAGCCCGCAACCAGCCCCAATAGATCGTGCCGCAAATCCAACTCAGACTAAAGCCCCAAATTAAACTGCCATAATTTTGGTTACTAGATTGATGATTTGGATTGGTAATTAATACTTTAGCTATACCCAACCAACCCACACTAAAAATTAAGCTTAACCACGGAGCTTGTCGAACCAATGGAGCTTGGAAAAATACGGGAATTGAAACTAAAAAAGCTGCGGCAATCCACATTGAAAAATTAAGTGAAAAATTAAGTGAAAAATGATCGGACCATCCCACCCGATTGAGCTTTTGAGCTTGTAACTTTAATGGTGAGTTAAAGTTGTATTTTAAGTCGGTTATGTTAAAAAGCAAAACAGTAAAAAAATTTAGATATTAATAACCACCATATTACTAAACCTTACGAAATATTACGAAATAATTTTAGTAATAATCTAACTAAGGCAACCCCTCTCCCGATCGAATCAACTAACTATCAAATTAACTAAGTAAATTATGAAGCTGCACCATCTAGTCGTAGAAGAAGTAACCGCTAAAATTTCCGAACGGCTGGATAGTTGCTTATCTCAAAATTTAGAAGAGATTTCCCGATCGCAGATCCAAAAGCTAATTCAGCAAGGCTTAGTCCAAATTAATGACTGTGTATGCACTGAGAAAAAAACTGTTGTCAAAGTGGGCGATCGCCTGATTCTTGAAATTCCTGAAGTTATTCCCCTCGATCTCGAACCTCAGTCTATCCCTTTGGATATTTTGTATGAAGACGAGCATTTATTGGTAATTAATAAACCTGTGGGCTTGGTAGTTCATCCTGCACCGGGGCATAGCGATCGGACTTTAGTTAATGCTCTTCTGGCACATTGTCCTAATCTGTCTGGAATTAATGGCGTGCAGCGTCCGGGGATCGTACATCGTTTAGATAAAGATACTAGCGGAGCGATCGTAGTCGCAAAAACTGACCTAGCACATCAAAGCTTGCAGGCACAAATTCAAGCCAAAACCGCAAGACGAGAATATTTGGGCATTATTAATGGTGTGCCTAAAACTCTAGCTGGAACTGTTAATGCACCTATTGGTCGGCACCGTAGCGATCGCAAAAAAATGGCTGTAGTGGAAAATGGTAGAGCGGCGATTACCCACTGGGAAGTTAGAGAACGCTTAGGTAATTACACTTTAATCAAATTTGACCTAGAAACAGGAAGAACCCATCAAATTCGAGTTCATGCGGCTTATATGGGTCATGCGATCGCGGGCGATCCGATCTATGGGCGCGAAATTAAACAATTAAAAGGACAAGCTCTTCATGCGTGGCGATTGAGTTTCATTCATCCTGTATCTCAAGTTCCGATTGTGGCGATCGCTCCTTTAGCTATGGCATTTGAAAAGTTTCTCAATCACCTGCGTAAATTTTCTTAAATTAAGATTCCTTAAGTAGCCAAAATCCTGCAAAATGCTCGACCTCAACACTGGTTTGAATGGCAATAAAATGAATACCGTTACTGTTTTTCTTGATCTGTTCAAAACTTCCAGCTTGGGAGATTATTTGCGCTATACGTTCCGTTGCCTTTCGATCCTTCGGATTAGCCGTATTCAAAGTAGTCAAAATCCAGCGAGATTCTTCACCTGCTTCGAGGATTAATTGCATTTTCAGATCGCCCATCTCAAACTTTAGAAATATTGGATCGATCCCTGACATCCAAGCAGCAAGGGGTAAAGCGCGACTCGAAGTAATAATTAAGCCCGAAATTAATGCATCTGGATCGGTATTTCCTAATTGGGAAGCATCTAAATCAAAAAACTCGCCAAAATCCATCGACCATTCGGAAGCAGACTGAAAATCAGCAACTTTTAACGATGCCACGATCCAAGATTCTCCCATTAAAGCATCGGGTGCGGGTTTAGCTGGAGGTATCTGCGCACCAATTCGGAGCGGAAGAGGCTGGGGATCGGCACTAATAAATCCTTGAAGCTGAGGATAAACCGTTTGCATCCGCTCATCTAACCAACTGGATAACGTAAATAGACGGCGCGAAATTTGGGGCGTGAGTTCTGCCTGCTTGCAACCGCGTGTGATGATATTAGTCATGCTAGGGCGATAGAAACGGACTTTTTGGGGGCTGGGATTACCGATCTGAGTGTTGTAGGCGATCGCTTTAATTAATTCTTCTGCCAGCCATGCTGAATTTACCTCTTGAGCATTACATTCTTTAACCCAGCGAAATTGCTGCAAACTTGGTTGAGGGGTGTTGCAGATTAATAATTCCCAAATTTTCTTCTGGTTCTCATCTAAAACGGGACGAGTATAAAAATCTAGCTCCCAAATAATTGTCATTTTGTCCCAGTTAATATATCAAACAGGCTACGATCCTATCCTAATCTGGTATTTAGCAAGTATAAATATTTAATGTAATTGCTCGACTAGGGGGGTATAAGTGAAAGGGAAGAAATAGGAGAGAGGGC
>CAZLKI010000256.1:2507-4356 GCA_964560035.1 uncultured Synechococcus sp. | reverse complement strand
TATTGTAATCAATTCTTTAACTAGATGTGGTGTGGTGGGCGATCGCTTATGCCCCGATTTTTACCTTAATTAACCCAAGTTAGAAGGACAATACTTCGGACAAATTTAGGCAGCGATAGCGACATAGTAGCAAAGCTTAGAGAAATTAGGATGGGATTTAATCAATGTAGGCTCCAAATCTAACAGGGAAATAAATCGTTCAAGCAAGTGACGATTGAGCGACAGCCTTTTATAACTAGCCATAAAAAAGAATAGTATTAGGCGGAAATAACCATAAACCCAATTGAGAGCTAATCATTCCCAGTAACGAAGGTTCTAACATTATCCCTGTAATAATCTCGCCAATTACCAAGGGCTGCTTGAGGTAATGTAAAGTTTGAGAAACTGACTGAAACTAAATGTTAGTCTTCCAATTAGATGTTAGTCACGACTTTTACTAACCTCGACTTTTACTAACCAAGACTCTTACTAACTACGAATACTAACCACGAGCAATCATGGATGGGGATTCCAGTCGGACGGTAATAGTGATGGAGAATCTCAAATTTTGCTGCTAATAATATTGGTTCGAGGGTTTCATACTCCCATCCAGTCACATAGCGATAACCTGTCGGACGTTCGGAAAAGCCTTCACGATCGCCTAGTAGCATTGACATTACTAATACTCCGCGATCGGTCAGAGACTGATATAAGTGTTGAAGTACCCTAAACATCTCTGCGCTGGGTACGTGAATTAAAGAAGCATTGGCAAAAATTCCATCAAAACTATTACTGGGTAGATCTAGACTTAAAAAACTTTGCTGCCATACTGTTACACCTGCTATTTGCTTTGCCATTTGCACAAATGCGGGAGTTGCATCCACACCTGTTACGTCATAGCCCATCTCCTGAAAGGCTATTAGGTCTCTGCCCGGTCCACATCCAAGGTCGAGGATTTTATACTTTCGATCTCTATTTCGATCTGCATTTTGATTGGTATTTTGAATTGCCGCAATTAAAGCATCACGATTTTGGGATACATCATGGTTCCAAGTGCCAAGGCGGTATTCTTCGGCGGTTAGTTGGTATTCGGCGATCGTAATTTGTTCGTGTTTTTCCATGACTAGCTAAATTGAACTAACGAAATTGAACTAACGAAATTGCGATAAAAATTCAAATATCAGCTCTTCCTCGGTTAAGAGATTTTGTTTTTGAGGCTTAATACATTTTAAAAACTCTCGGACGGTGATACGGCGATCGCGGAAATCAGTCACGAGTTTATAGAGTTCTTCTGCCAAAGTTATTTGGGCTTCGACTTCATGCAAAGCTTCACCAATTGGGTCACCACCATACTTAGTTATTTTTTTAAAAACGGCGGTGATTTCCCCTTGCTGAGTTTTTTTAGTGAGTTTAAGTTCCTGTTTTAGAGTTGTCAGTTGTTCTTTGAGAAAAGTATTTTCGGCTTCCACTTTGGTGCAATTACGAGTAAGGTCATCAGAACTTTCAAAATTGATGACTATTTCTAATTCTTGCTGTTTTTCGATTGTTAACAGTCTGGCTAGATCGGCATTCTGATATGCCAAATTAATTTCTTTCATGATTTCTGTACGATATTCCTTTTCCGCCGCCTCAATCACCTTATCTGGATGAAAGTTTTCGGCGAGGCGCAAAAAAAGTTGACGAATTTTCTTCAGCTCGTCTCGATCTGGCTTCACAATTTCTTCTAGTTGAGATTGCCTACCATCCCATTGTTTTTGCTCGTTAAAATTATCAAACGAATCATCAACTTCCGATTCATTAGGAGCGAAGGATGACTTTTGAGGACTGAGCAGCCCATCCAATTGGAGATGATAATAAAAAGATTCAATAT
>CAZLKI010000256.1:0-2497 GCA_964560035.1 uncultured Synechococcus sp. | reverse complement strand
GGCTTCACAATTTCTTCTAGTTGAGATTGCCTACCATCCCATTGTTTTTGCTCTTTAGAATTTCCAAACGTATCATCAGAATCATCTACTTCCGATTTATTAGTACCGAAGGATGACTTTTGAGGACTGAGCAGCCCATCCAATTGCAGATGATGATAAAAAGATTCAATATCTTTTTGAGTTTTCTTACCTAACTTTTTACCAGTAAAGATTTCTTTAAATGACTGATGAATTTGCCGATCCAGCTCAAACATTTTCTGACGATAGGGCGCAACTCGCTGGGCGATCGCAATTCCTACTTCCTGAATACTATCGTTTAATTTCTCTAAATTTGTGCGGGCAGTCTCAATTTGTTCGATCAGACTTTCATTTTCCTTTCTGAGAAAATTGAGCCGAATATGCAGTTCTGAAAGCCCAAGCTCACCTTTTGCAGCATTACGATTGAAGGTTTTAGGTTTGCGTGCCATAACAGATCGAGTGGGTGAGATTAGGATAATATTTTAATCTAAATGGACCGACTAAATGTCAGTATTAGCTAACTATAGACTTTTTCATTGGATAAATTCTTTGATTACATCTATCAGATTGTCTGGGTTGATGTCTTCTCGATCGAGCATTTTAGTCAATCCAATCAGTGCCTCTTGATATTCAGTATTAAATTCAGCAAAATACAAAGGTTCAGATAATAAGCGGGTTGAATATTTAACTCTAGCAAAACTTTTACGAACTTGTTCGATATATTCTGGTAATTTGGCTTGACATTTTTGACGTAATAAAGTTAAGCCGCGTTCGCTAGTTGCATACATTTGCGGAAAATGATTTAAAGCATGGGCAGCTACTTGCACTAGATCCACATCCTCCGAAGTTAATCCTGCCATTAAATGTAACGTGGCAACCATTAAAAACTTTTCCGTAACATTAATATATTTGAGCTTGCCCTTAAGCGTATAAAGCTCAAAAAGTTGCTGCCGCATTTCCGCTCGTTCTGCCTCTTTTGTTTCAGATTTCCAACTACTTTCATTCAGGCTACCCAAATCATCATCGCTGCTGTTACTTGCAGTCGTCCGCAATTTAGAACGCTTGAGATAAGAAGTAATATCGCTAACTTTATCCTTACGAGAACTAAAACTATTTTTAGGCTGAGGTAAAGGTTCGCCGAATAAATCTACAGTAGAATTGTCGGGCAACAGCGAATGCAACACACTTGGGACTTCTTTCCATCGCATTTGCTTACGATTAAACAAATCACACAGACGACTCAAAAGCCCGGCTGGATCGCAAAATATTTCATCGGGAATATTAGAAGAATCATGGAGTGGATCGCCAACTAATAGGGTTCTGATTCCTCGCCGCACCGTCTCGATAATTCTAGGACGAAATTCTCCTGTAGCTGCATTATAGTGATGTCGGTAACCGTCTTTTGTGGTGGCATACATTGAAGGTAGACGATTTAAGGCATATGCTACCACTTCGACTAAATCAATCTTTTGTTTTGCTTCGGGCGTTAGGTTGTAAATCTGCGATCGCACTTCTTGAATCACAGGATACTCGATCACATTAATTAATAAAGTGGTATTGATCAGTCCTAAAGTTTTATTTAATCCTTTATCATCAACAATCTTTTTAGCTTTAAGTTGTAGAGATGCTTTTTTTTGGGTAACTTTGAGTACATCATTCTCTAAAATCGATATCTGCTTTTTAATGGCATTAGCCGAGTGCGCAAATGATGTATATTTTTGTTGTAAAGCCACAATATCTAGGTTTTCAGTACCATTGATGGCATTAGAGTTTTGTTTTATTTGTGCTTCTAGTAGCTTGAGATTGGCGATGGCATAGGCATAGTTACGTTTTGTCTCAGCTAAATCTTCGTGTAGAGACACGTAAAATTCATCTAGTTCTGAGACTGTTAGTTCCTTTGCTGCCAGTAGTTGTTCGAGGTTAAAGCCCATAGTAAAGATCGCATTCTTGACTCAGATTACGGATCATAACAATATTTTTACTATAGATCACTACTACTCAAAAAAACTGATACGTCTTGGAATATATTTATTACACATTTTATCGAAATAGTTAGCTAGAAATGCTACAAAAATCGAACTAATATTGTTGAATCAATGTAACTAAATAGGCGATCGCTTTAACCTTTAAGATTCGTCATGGAAATTATCGTAACTAATTCAATTTGGCAGCATTCGCTTCACGTTCCACTAATTTTCTAATATCAGGGTCAAGGCGTTGCAACTGCTTTATCGGCACAAAATCAAAGCCCTTAGTGGTTGAATACCTTTTTCATAGGTTTAACGTATCATGGCTTTGAGTGGATCGCTTTAAGGTTAAGCAAATAATGTTAATCCTGTAAGTGTTAACTGCAATTCTGTTATTGAGCGTAGCCGAAGTATCCCGCCGATGAAGCGGAGGTCTTCTTGCAGAAGAAAGATCACCAGTCCCAATACATTAATTTCAGATTGCTCTAATAGAGATCTAGCTCTCAATGCAC
>CAZLKI010000255.1:1167-4361 GCA_964560035.1 uncultured Synechococcus sp. | reverse complement strand
TCAGAATATAAAGTCGTCCTGAAGGACGAGGTTTTAAACCCAATTTTCCGATAATTTGAAAAAAAGGTTTTATGAGTTCAAAACGAGATCTATTACTCTAATAAACTTCTTAGCATCCAAGCAGACTTTTCATGTACTAGCATTCTTTGAGTGAGTAAATCGGCAGTGGGTTCATCACTGGCTTTGTCTACTACGGCAAATATAGAACGGGCTGTACGAACAACGGCTTCTTGTCCTTCGACTAATAGGCGGATCATTTCTTCTGCCTTGGGGACTCCAGCAGTTTCAGTAATGGAGGTTAATTTGGCGTACTCAGAGTAAGTGGCAGGGGCGGGAAATCCTAAGGATCTAATACGTTCGGCGATCGCATCTACGGCTAGAGCTAATTCGGTGTATTGCCCCTCAAACATAAGATGTAAGGTCTGAAACATCGGACCTGTGACATTCCAGTGAAAATTATGAGTTTTAAGATAAAGAGTGTAAGTATCCGCTAAAAGTCGTGATAGACCTTCTACTATTTCTTTTCGATCTTTGGCATCAATACCTAAGTTAATTTCAATCTTTGCTGCTGGCATTATGATTTTCCTTTAAGTGTTTACTGGATTGATTTTGGGAATAAAATAATATTTAGATTTAATCTATTTTCCTAATTGATTCTAGGTCTTTATTAATAATGGATAGAATTAGAGACCTTTAGGGATAGCATTTACTATTTAAATCATTAATATCTAGATTAGCTTTAAATCAATTTTACCAATTTTTAAGATTTAGTTTTTATAATTTATCTAAAAAGAAGTTTTTGTATAGGCACTTACAGCAGTCTTACATCAAATCCACTACAAGAAAAGGGGCGAAGCTCCATCATGGTTTTTGCATTTTTAGATGTGGCGTGACTGAGGACAATTTGCTGTAGAAGAGTTTAGAGACATTTGGATTCTATGCACTCCTAAAATTTAATAATTTTTTGATAGATTACCATCATAATAATTCTCTTATAAGGCTCAAGTAGGTTTTGATATGGTATTCAACTGGTTTCGGAGAAAATTTGACGACGATCGCGAGCAGGATAATCTGACTCCTGTAGAAACTCCAGAGAAATCTACGGATAAAAAAGCTGATGAATCCACTCCTGCTGAAATCTCTACTCCACCAGAGGATTTACTCAACTGGGCAAAAACTGCCTACGCTAATATTCAGGCACGAGAAGACGTAAATACTCCAGTTAGTACACAAGTATCTGTTGTTGATTTAGAGCCTATTGCTTTAGTTAAGGCATTGGTTGATTCAAAAGATGTAAATACAGTTGCAGATGAAGTTACAAGTCCAGAAGTTCCAGAAGTTAAAGACTCACAAATCTCAGTCGATCAGCTAGTCTCTAGTTTAACTACCCCAGATATTGAGGAAGGTAAGGCAGAAGAAATTAAACAAGAATTAACGCCACTCCCTTTTTGGACAGATAGCGATCGCCAAGCTCGGATTGCGGCTCTTAATGCCAATGCAATTGTTGAATTAACACCCGAAATTCTGATTACAGCAAAACCAGAAATCCCAGAAATAACATTCGATCCCGAAATTCCCGAAATTTTAGATGAAGGGTTTCTCTGGTCTTCGGAAATTTTGGCAGCGCAGGGTCGTCGTCCTCAAGATGTGTCTCTGGATGAAATTGCATGGTTAAAACGGCTGAGACAGGGACTAGATAAAACGCGCTTAAACTTGGTAAATCAGCTTAAAGCTTTAGTAGGAAAGGGGCCGCTTAATGCTGATGCGGTCGATGAAATTGAAGCTTTACTATTACAGGCGGATGTCGGCGTTAAAGCGACAGATGCGATCGTGCAAAAACTGCAAACCAAAATTCGCAATGAAGTTTTACCTCCCGATGAAGCGATCGCTTTTCTGAAACAACTGCTCCAAGAGATGCTAGAAGAGCCCTTTAGAGATAATAAAACTAAATCTGCCAAAATTGCTTCCAGACTGGCACCAGAGAAAAATCAGCTTAATGTCTGGTTAATTACGGGGGTAAATGGCGCGGGAAAGACTACAACCATCGGGAAACTGGCACATCTAGCTAAAAATTCTGGGTATAGTACCCTAATTGCTGCTGCCGATACATTTAGAGCCGCCGCCGTGCAACAGGTTCAAGTTTGGGGCGATCGCTCAGGGGTTGAAGTAATCGCTAATACTGGTAAAAATACCGATCCTGCATCTGTAGTGTTTGATGCTATTGTATCTGCTCAAGTTCGCGGGACTGAACTGCTATTAGTGGACACGGCAGGGAGATTGCAAAACAAACAAAACCTTATGGATGAGCTTAGTAAAATTCGCCGAATTGTTGATAAAAAAGCAACTGGTGCAAAAGTGGAGTCTCTGCTAGTCTTAGATGCAACACTGGGGCAAAATGGCTTAAAACAAGCTGAGGTCTTTTCTAAATCAGCAGGAATTAGCGGCATAATCCTAACTAAACTTGATGGTTCGGCTAAAGGTGGAGTAGCGATCGCCGTAGTGCAGCAACTTGGACTTCCCATTCGATTTATTGGCGCAGGAGAAGGTATTAACGATCTCAGACCATTTTCTAGTTATGAGTTTGTGGAAGCATTAATCTCTTAAGGCGATCGGAACAATTGATTTGGTCCTAAGAATTATCTATAACAGTCTCAGAGTTCCCAATATTAATCTCAACAGTAACCCAGCAGAAAATAGGCATAACAGTAAATTACTTTAATCATGGCTTTTGTCCCCTCACTTCGTAAAATCCCCGATCTAGCTCCAAAGGTTTTACCTGCATTGGAGAAAAAAGAGGCTGGGATAAAGCCAGAAAAACTGGAAAAGCCAGAGCAAGATAAAACTCAAGAATTATTGGGCTTTTTAGGATTTGGGTTAAGAAGCTTTAATAACCTCAACCAATTTTTAGAACTTATACCTTTATTCGCCAGTCGCGTTAATGATGCTGATGGGGCATTGCTGATCATCTTTAAGCCCGATGGCAAAATTAGTTTAGAATCCTTGCAATGTAGCGATCGCATTTCTAGTCAGATTAAATCTCCACAACTGCGTCGCCATTTAGAGCAAGAAATTCAATTACTATCGGGTTCGGTAGAGGTATTAGATCAACTCGTGCATCGGGTTTTAGGAGCGATCGCCAAGCTTTTTCATACCCAAATTTTAATTAAAAATGCCGTAATTGGTCGCCTGTATGT
>CAZLKI010000255.1:0-1067 GCA_964560035.1 uncultured Synechococcus sp. | reverse complement strand
GGGGATTATTACGATTTTATTCCGACTAAAAATGGCGATCGCTGGAGTATTGTAGTTGGCGATGTGATGGGTAAAGGCGTACCTGCGGGGCTAATTATGACTATGACTAGAGGGATGTTACGGGCAGAAGTCTTAAACGGTCACAGTCCGGGCATGATTTTAGAGCATCTCAATCAGATTATGTTTAACGATTTGGAGAAATCTCATAGATTCGTGACTATGTTTTACTCCGAATACGATCCCCAAACCCAAGTCTTATATTTTAGTAATGCCGCCCATTTACCTGCGTTGCTATGGCGATCGCACAGTTCGATTATTTACTCGCTCGATACTTTGGGATCGATTATTGGACTAGAAGCAGGTTCTAAGTATGCAGAAGGAAATGTAAAACTCTACCCCGGAGATGTGATCGTTTATTATACTGATGGTCTAACTGAGGCAGCTAATATAAAAGGCGATCGCTTTGACGAGGAAAATTTAAGACTTTACTTAAATCAAGCTTGTTTGAAAGTTCACCAAATTCCGCTTTTAGCACCTGTTAGTTATCCCCAATTTATTCTAGATTTTATTTTTGATAAGATTCAAAATTTTATTGGCAAGGAAGCAACCTATAGCGATGATATGACGCTAATAGTTTTGCAGGTACAAAAAAATTAAGGTATATATATTAAGACTTTGGTGGAAATAAAATAATAACGGAAATAAGTATGATGATTGACTTAGGATTTGATATAGCTAACAACCTGTTCGCCACTTTAGACTTGAACGCGATCAATTTGGGTAACCTAGACTTTAGTTCTCTCAACTTGAACAATTTTCACCTAGATTGGCAGACCATTGCTCAACAGTTCAATCAAGACGTTACTAAAGATTTAGCAGGTGGCTGGAATAACTTTGTCAGGAGCGGACAAATCTGGGCATTGCTTATTGGTTTAACTTTAGGATATTTATTTAAAAGTATTACCTCTTTCTAAATATCTTAATTAAATATTTTAAACTTAAGAATGGCGGGGAGTGGATTTGAACCACTGACCTTCGGGTTATGAGCCCGACGAGCTACCAGACTG
>CAZLKI010000254.1:1586-4420 GCA_964560035.1 uncultured Synechococcus sp. | reverse complement strand
GTAAATAACACAGAGTAAGTTTAGTGAGCGAGATTTATGGCAGTCAATAACTACTATAAAGTTTTAGGAATTACGCCTTGGGCAAACGAGAAACAGATTCGGTCGGCTTATCGCGATTTGAGTAAGCTCTATCATCCTGACACGACTCAGCTTAGTAAAGAAGTTTCTTTAGAGAAGTTTAAAGAGCTAAATCATGCTTATGCTACTTTGAGTAATCCCGATCGCCGCAAGTTTTACGATCGATCTATTCAATTTTCCCGCAGCTATACTTATCAACCTTTAGATAAACCTTCAGCTAAATCTTCTCCAGATAATCCTCGTAAATCCAATCAACCCCTTAGCTACGATAACGGTTTACCCAACGAACGTCCTTTATCTTCGGGCGAGTTATTTGCTTTATTTATTTTTGGTTTAAGTTTAGTAATTTCGGTAGGACTGGCGATCGCGGTGGCAATTTTAAGAGGCGATCGGGTACTTTTTTCCATTCCTTAATGCCTTTTCCCAGTGATAATGTAAGCGACTCGTTGCCCCACATTGGTAGCATGATCTGCCATCCGTTCGAGATGATGAATCGTCAAAACTGACAGCATGGCTGGCTCTAGGCTAGATTCTTGGTTTAACGCTGGATTTTTGGGGTTGGCAATTAAGTTATAAAGATCTACATAGTCTGAATCTACAGCATCATCTTTTTCTTTAATCTGCAATCCTAACTCAGCATCTAGGTTTGACAGCGCACTTAAGCTCAGTGCCAGCATTGCCCGACAACGATTGGACATCACCTCAATTTTATCCATGTAAGTGGGGATTGAATAGGGAAAAAGCTTAATTGCAATTTCGCCCAGATTTTCGGCATAGTCACCGATGCGCTCTAAATCTCGAACTAGATGAATTAGGGCTGTAAGCAATCTTAAATCACGGGATACTGGAGACTGAAGCGCGATTAGATTCATACAATCGACTTCAATTTGACGATAGAATTGATCGATGTGTTTATCTTGAGCATCAATTTTCATGGCTGCCTCTAGATCGCGATCGAATAAAGCTGTATGTGCCAACCAAGAAGAGTGTTCGACTAATGCTCCCATGCGTAAAGCATCTTGCTCTAATCGGCGCATTTGCCGCTCAAAGTGACTTTTGGAATATTTTTTGCCCTCAGTGGGAATTTCTAACATTTATGTAATCTTAATACCGTCTTAAATCTGAAAAGTGAACAGTCATGTAATTGATTTTAGTGCGGGCGATCGCATTAATTGGTACCAATTTTACGACTACTTGTGATTTTGATAGTTAAGGTTGGGATAAGAACTGGTTTTGGGAACTTTATCAATCGAGATTTACCTAGTATTTAGCCTGTCATTTAGCCTGATATTTAGAAGGGCTTACGGCGAAATTGGCGTAAACCCAACTGGACATTTAATATCTTTAATAAAGTCTCCGATTTTAATGAATCTGGCTTTGGGCATAGGTTGCTCTACTTTTTGGTTGCCTTGACAAATTAGAGATGCGATCGCCTCTTTACCCGTAGAAGCTTGAGTTAAATAGGTAATGACAATAAAAGTATTTATACCAATAACAGACACTCGATCTTTTAGTTCTTTAGTAATTGCTACAGTTTGGACGATGAATTTAGGATCGATTGCCTCGATTTTATAGCTAAAGACTTCACTGCTAATTTCAGTACCAAAACCCAAGTCTTCTAATTTAGAGCTAAACTCTTTGTTTTTACTAAAATATTCTGTGTGTGCCAGATGAATGGTGCTTAAAACAGTTTGTGCCTCAGTTTGAAGTCGTTTGATTTGACGGGCGATCGCTTCGGCTTTAGCTTGTGCCTGAATATCGATAATTTTAATCGTGTCGGGAATAGTTGCTCGATCTGAAACTTTTTCTAAAAGCGTTAAAATCTCGATCGCTTCGCCTTTAACTTTATCTAAGTAATATATTTTGCCATCGCTAGTAATAGCAACCTCGATATCAGGATTATTAGTGTCGGCTGTAGGAAATTTGACTTGCCATCTCCCGACTACATTGCGATCGATAAAAGTATTGGTCTGAGCAGAAGCAGCCATAAAGGAAGGTATCGTTCCCATACTTATCCCTAAACCCACTGCTACGCCAACTATCCAGTTTTTAGTCCCACTTAAATACCCAGCTAGATAGCCAAAACTCCTAGATAAATTCACAGATAAATTCACAAAAATCACTCCTCAGAAACTTCATCTAAAACTATATCGACAATTCTCCTTGATGCTCCTTTTTGTCCGCAAATTGCTTGGAGGCGATCGCGCATAGTTGCTAATTTCTCAGGATGCTCTAATAATTCCAGTAATGCTTCTCCTACTTGTTGCGCAGTTAAATGCCCCAATAGTTCTGGTACAATCTCTTCCCCCGCCCAGATATTCGCCCACGCAAATAGCTTCTTTTGACCATTTTTGGGAGCAAGCAAAGACTTAAAGACAAAATAGTTAATTAACTTGGCAAAACCCGTACCAACGATCGGTAAATTTGCTAAAAGTCCACCAATTCCATCCCAACTCCGCATGGCATCTAATTGATTAGTGGGTAAAACAATCAGCATTGGCACCCCAAGGGCAGCTAGTTCCGCCGTATTTGCACCAACAGTAGTTAAACAAAGGGGACAATCTCTAAATAAATCGTGGGCGGGAAACTTGGTGTATAGTTCGACTTCAGTTCCTGCTGTAGTCTTGAGATAGGGATGCTCAGCTTGATAAATTAACTCAGCACTAGCTCCTTCAACTAGATCGGTTAGAGGATTGGGGTCGGCAAATTTTGCCAGTTTCTCAGGGGTAAGCGTTGGCGCGAGAGCGATCGCAAAC
>CAZLKI010000254.1:0-1486 GCA_964560035.1 uncultured Synechococcus sp. | reverse complement strand
GGAATTTTAATACTGGCATTTCTTACCGCATAGCGATCGCCCCAATTTAACCAACGCGCTTCCCATTCTGCATAGATTAAAGTTTTATATCCCAACCGTTTGCCAATCACAATCGGAAATATCTGATCGCCTCCCAAAAAAATCACAATCCCATCTTTAGCCCATTCCCAATCAGGGGTTTGATTCCATAACAGAAACTTAAAAAAGTCTTCAGGCGGTAATACTCGATCTACATTCGGAAAGTTCTGGGCGATCGCTGTCTCATTGCCACTCGCATGGGTGCAGGGTGATAAAACTATGGATATTCTAAAATTTGATTTCTCTGCTCTTTTAGCTAATCGCTTATCCAATTCTTGCAAGACAGGATAAACCCAAGTCGTGAGCTCACCAGGGGCATTAGATAAAATCAGAATATCTTTAATTACGTTCATTAATTCGTTTTATTAATTGATATCTTTACTAATTGAGATAGAGAAGCATAAATTCATTTCGACTGGCTGCACCTAAATAATATTCTCTAACTTGCTCGAAAAAACTTGACGCATATTCAATCTCATCTTCTAAATCTTCCACATGAAAAGCATAAAGTTTAACAGTACTAAAATCATGACCTGCAAACATCTCAACGAATTTCTCTGGAGGTAACTTTTCTAATTCCTCAGCAATTGTTTTAACTTTTTTAGGTTCTATTAAATGCGCTGCTCCGTATCCCACGTCTTCACCAACTTCTTCCCCGCCGAAGATAACATTAGAAATCACGCTATCTTCAACCTCTGATTCTTGTCCCGTTTTCCCTGTCAGAACAAAATGAATTACCTGCCATGATTTATCAATATCAAGTGCGCGATCGTTTCCGCCATCTTCATATAAAAATGTTGGAATATCTAAAGTTGAGTTTTTGAATTGTGATGCAGTTTCGAGATCTATTGATAAAAGATGAAAAATTACAGACATAAGTTAATTTCCGCTTTTTAGATTTTTAATCCATCCACAATCTCTTTAGATTACAACAAATCTATAAACTCCTCCACACTCATATCCGCACCTCGGATAATTACCCGTAATGTACCTGCAGCTATTTCTTAATGTGGAACCACAACTTGAGAAAATGGGTCGTCTCGGCGCAAAATAATGTGACTGCTTTCCCTACGTTTTTGATAGAACCCAACAATTTATAGGGCTTTAACGCAGGTTCTTCCTGAAATTCTAGGTAGCTTGCTCACACTAATACCAAAAAAGTTTCAAGATTATCTACTGGAATAGGTAACATATCTTCTTATAAAGCTGAGATATAACCTGCGATCGCCTCTTTAATATTTTCTAGAGCTTCGTGTTTGGTATTTCCCTGACTTACGCATCCTTTTAAGCTTGGGCATTCTACAACCCAGTAACTATCTTCATCTTTGTATAAAATTACTTGCCGCATATCTTCTTTATCTCTTGGATAAATATTGGATAAATTTGTCTTTATTATCGATCTAGATTA
>CAZLKI010000253.1:0-4432 GCA_964560035.1 uncultured Synechococcus sp. | reverse complement strand
CCGCCAAAGTTTTCGATCATCATGGTCAAAAGCTTGCGATCGATCCAATCTAAACCGCGCGGATCGACACTAAAAAGTTCTAGAGCATCATTGGCGATCGCCCCTGTAATTTCTCCATTAGCCTTAACTTGAGTATAGTCACGAACTCGTTTTAATAAGCGATTGGCAATTCTCGGAGTTCCTCTAGCTCGGCGGGCAATCTCGACGGCTCCTTCGGAATCAATTACTGTTTCTAAAAGTTTGGCAGTACGGGTGACAATTTCGGTGAGTTCGTCAATTTCATAAAATCGTAAATGTTGGATAAAGCCAAAGCGATCGCGTAAAGGTGAAGATAATGCCCCAATTCTAGTTGTCGCTCCAATTAGAGTAAATTTATTTAAGCTCACACTACGAATCCGCGCCGAAGTTCCCTTACCAATTGTTACGTCTAATCTATAGTCTTCCATTGCCGAATAGAGAATCTCTTCGGTAACTTTAGGCAGTCGATGAATCTCATCAATAAATAAAATATCTCCTGGTTGCAAAGCTACTAATAATCCTGCCACATCACGGGGACGCTCTAAAGCTGGGGCTGAGGTGATTTTGCATTGCACTCCCATTTCTGCTGCCACAATTAAAGCTAATGATGTCTTTCCTAGACCTGCCGAGCCATAAAATAAAAGATGATCTAAAGGGGATTTACGAGATTTTGCGGCGGCGATCGCAATATTTAGCAGTTCTTTCAAAGCTTTTTGTCCGATATAGTCAGTAAGATTTTGAGGGCGAATACTTTGTTCGGGTTTAACTTCCGATTCAGCATTCTCTTCCTCTGTTGTCGCTTCGGGTTGAAGTAGATTTATAGATTTATCCTTTGCCCCAAAAGACTTATCTACAGATTCATCCTTTGATTTATCCCCTAATTTATCTTTAGATTTAGCAGGAGATTTAGCAGGCTTTTCCGAGTTTTGACTAGAAGAAATAATCGCCATAGATTCATATATTATTTAATCAGTTTTACTTTCTCTTTCTAATTGTAGCGATTTAGTTTATTAAAATCATTTATTGAAAGCATCTTAAAATGGCTGGGCTAAGAGTTTATAAATTAAGATAATTTGACTTCCTAATTGATTTTGGCTGAAGGCTTTAACGACTTTTTTACGCGCATTTTCGCCAAGGATTTGACATTGTTTGGGATTGTGAATTAGATATTGAATTGTCACCGCTAAAGTCATGGCATCACCGGGATTAACTGCTACTGCTTCCACGTCATTTGAAAATAGTTCTGCGGCTCCACCTGAGCGGGACACAATTACGGGTCTACCACAAGCCATTGCCTCGGCAATCGTATAACCGAAGGGTTCGGGGGCAGTACTGGCATGGACTACGATATCTAACCACAGATAAATATCTGCCATATTTGCTTGAAAGCCTAAAAACTTAACTTTATCGGCGATTCCTAAATCTGAGGCGAGGTTTTCTAATTCTTTTTGGGAAAATTGAGAGCCACTCGTGCCGTAAATGGGTGCGCCAATGATATAAAACTGAATATCTAAGCTAGGGCGATCGCGGGCAATAATTGAGGCAGCTTCTAAAAAAATATCGTGTCCTTTCCATCGGGCAAAGGTGGCAACCAAACCGACCTTGATGGCTACAGTAGAAGTATCTATCCCCTCTAATGCCAATGATCTATAGGGTCTAGGATAAAAATAATCTATATCAACGGCATTGTAAATTACTTTGATATTTAGTTTGGGCAAAACTTGGCGGGCATCTTCTCCAGCAGATTCCGAACAAGCAATGCCAATTTCAGCGCGATTACTAAACCATCTTAAAACCGATGCGATAAATGGACGGGTGCTATAAAAATCATGGATATGCCAGATTACAGGCGATTTCACCTTTGCCATTGCGGTCAGGATATGCGATTTAATCCCGTTGCTATGGATAATATCAGGGTCGATTTCTCTAATTACAACTCGAAATTGTTTTAAATATTTGGCGATCGCCCACCATCCTAGTAAGACTTGAAATAATATATTTATCCCGCCTAAAATCTTGCTACCTCTAATTCCACTATCTCCCAATTTATGAACTTGAGTGGGAATTACTAAAACCTTAACCTTGACACCCAACTTTTGCGCCGCCTCGATTAAACTACCTTCTCCACCCACAATTAAATGAATCTCTATCTCTGGATCTTCATACTGTAGTGCTGACATCATTGCCAGTAACATTCTTTCGGCTCCACCCAATGCCCCTATAGGATTAACAAATACTACAATCATGAAACTACTTTGAACATAAGCTTTTCTAGTTTAATTTAATTTAGTTTAGTAATTGCTGGGACTGAGATAATCATAGAAATGAGGTTTGCGTCTGCTAACTGAATCGTTTATATTTTCGGTAAGGTAGTAATTTGGTTATTTAATTGCCAGTTAATTGCTAGTTAATTTAGGTTACAACTAACTAATCAACCTAATTACCTAATTAATTGAGTGATTCATACTTGGGGTGAAAGTGCGTGTAAATTTGTTGAGCAAGTTTAGCACCTATACCCGGTGT
This sequence comes from uncultured Synechococcus sp., assembly GCA_964560035.1. Lineage (GTDB taxonomy): Bacteria > Cyanobacteriota > Cyanobacteriia > Pseudanabaenales > Pseudanabaenaceae > PCC-7502. The sequence goes on along the minus strand of CAZLKI010000253.1, from coordinate 1,891 downwards.
CTCGGCAATTTGTTCCAGAGTAGCTTGGCGGACATAATCTACCGAATGGAATTTAGCAATTAACTGTTTTTGGCGATGATGTCCCAATCCCGGAATTTGATCGAGATGCGATCGCTGCATTCTTTGTGTGCGCTTTTTACGATGGAAAGTTACGGCAAAACGGTGAGCTTCGTCTCGCAATCTTCTTAGCAACTGTACCCCTGGGTGTTCGGCATCAGCACCGATGGGATCGGATTCACCGGGTAGAAATATCTCTTCGCGTTTTTTGGCAAGACTAATTACATTTAAATCTTCCTCTAATCCCAGTTGGGTAATCACTTCCATTACCGATGAGAGTTGTCCTTTACCGCCATCAATCATCACTAAATCGGGTAAATCTGGATCTCGCTCCTGTAGATTTTCAGACGTGTTTTCAGCTATATTTCCATACTTCTTAAATCTTCTGCCTATCACTTCAGCTAAGCTGGCAAAGTCATCGGAATGACCGACTTTAATTTCAGGATTTTTGATATTGTAATGACGATAATACTGCTTGGCGGGTAATCCATCGATAAATACTACTTGACTGGCAACGGCATCAGAACCTTGAATATGTGAGATATCATAGCCTTCAATCCGATGGGGAGGACTGGGTAAGTTGAGAATTTCTGCTAATGCTTCTAGTGCTTGAGAATTGCGATCGCTCTGTTTTTGAATACGAGCAAGTTCATACTGGGCATTACGTTCGACCATCTCAATTAATTCGGCTTTTAGCTGTCTTTGGGGAGTAGAGATCGTGACTTTGCGCGTGCGCTTTTGACTCAACCAAGCGGATAAAATATCACCTTCAGGCAGTTCTAATTGGGTATGAATCTCGTTAGGAATCTCTACGGGTTCGCAGGTTTGATAATGTGCCTCTAGAGTTCTTTGCAAGATCATCTCAGGGGATTCGCTTTGGCTATCGGCGGTAAACGCTAATCTTCCCACTAACCTGCCCGCACGGATTTGAAATAACTGAATGCATGTATAGTTCTCATCTTGTGCTAAGGCGATCGCATCGCGAGAAATGGTATCATCGGGCAGAGAAACCTTCTGATCTGCTCCCAAATTCTTAAGAGTATTGATTTGATCGCGAATATATCCTGCTTTCTCAAATTCCAAAGCTGCTGCCGCGACATCCATTTTCTCGGTTAAAGTATCGATCAGTTCTCGACTCCGACCTTGGAAGATCATTGCCACTTTTTGCATGGTTTTATGATAATCTTCTGGGCTGATTAATTTTTGACATACGCCTGGACATAATCCCATATTGTAATTAAGGCAGGGACGGTCTTTGAATAGAGGTTTCGGTCTTTGTCTGAGTGGAAATATCCGCTTAATTATCCACAATGTGCGATTGAGATTGTGGCTATCGACATAGGGACCGTAGTATTTATCTTTAATTTCAGCACCTCGCCGCCGCCGCGTAATGAATATTCGAGGATATTGATCCGACCAAGTAATACAAACGTAAGGATATTTTTTATCGTCTTTAAGCAAAACATTGTAATAAGGCTGATGCTTTTTGATCAGATTATCTTCCAGTGCCAGTGCTTCGGCTTCGGTATCGGTGACGATAAATTCAATTTCGTAGACCAACTGCACCATCATCGCAATCCGAGGGGAGAGGTCTTTACTATTCCGAAAATACGATCGCACTCGATTTCTCAGGCTTTTAGACTTACCGATATAAAGAATTTGATCTTGGCGATCGCGCATCATATAAACTCCCGACTCTTGGGGAATTTCTTTTAATCTTATCTGTAACTTTTCAGGATTTTGGGAGAGGGCGATCGGTGTCATATAATCAATATATCTTAATTGCCTATCCTGATTCTCTAAAAGTAACCCAATTATGAGTGACCCTACAAAT
>CAZLKI010000252.1:3023-4450 GCA_964560035.1 uncultured Synechococcus sp. | reverse complement strand
CTTCGGCAATTACTTGACCGTCAGTTAAAACTGCAAGATCTTGTAACATAGCTTTGCGGCGATCGCCAAATCCGGGAGCTTTAATTGCGGCAACATTCAAGGCACCACGGAGCTTGTTCACGACCAAAGTTGCTAAAGCTTCACCTTCAACATCTTCAGCAATAATTACCAAAGGCGAACCAGAACGGGCTACTTTTTCTAAAACAGGAACTAAATCTTGAATGACGTTAATTTTTTTGTCGGTGATTAAAATTTTGGCGTTTTCAAACTCAGTAATCATGCGCTCAGAGTCAGTCACAAAATAGGGAGAAGTATAACCGCGATCGAACTGCATTCCTTCAACAACTTCAAGCTCGGTAGTTAAAGATTTGGATTCTTCTACGGTGATTACGCCATCTTTTCCGACTTTGTTCATAGCACTGGCAATCATCTCGCCAACTTCAGTATCATTACCTGCGGAAACTGTGGCAACTTGGGCGATCGCATCTCCAGTTACAGGTTTAGCATTGGTGGCAATTACTTCTACTAACTTAGCTACAGCTTTTTCAATGCCACGGCGTAAACTGACAGGATTAGCCCCAGCCGCAACATTCTTCAATCCTTCGCGGATCATAGCTTGAGCTAAAACTGTGGCACTGGTGGTTCCGTCTCCAGCTACATCATTAGTTTTAGAGGCAACTTCGCGAATTAATTGCGCCCCAGCATTTTCTAGAGGATCTTCCAATTCGATTTCTTTCGCAATAGTCACGCCATCATTCACGATTTGGGGTGCGCCATATTTTTTTTCGAGTACGACGTTACGTCCTTTAGGCCCGAGGGTAACTCTAACGGCATCGGCAAGGGCATTTACACCACGTTCCAGAGCCCGTCTTGATTCTTCGTCAAATACAACTTTCTTAGCCATGATTTTTCTCTACCTTTATAATTTGAACTTTATAATTTGAACTTGTTAGATCGAACTTGAATCTCTCGAACTTATGAATTAATTGAATTAATTATTCAACGATCGCTAAAATGTCTTTTTCGGCTACTAACAGGTAATCGTCCCCATCAACTTTAATTTCGTTTCCCGAATACTTGGAATACAAAACCTTATCACCAACTTTGACTTCTAAAGCAATGCGATCGCCTTTATCATTACGAGTACCGATGCCAACCGCAGTGACTTCGCCAATTTGGGACTTTTCTCTAGCTGTATCGGGCAAGAAAATACCGCCTGATGTCTTTTCTTCTTTGGCAACAATTTTAATTAAAATGCGATCGCCCAATGGTTTGAGCGCATTTGCCTGTACCGTCAATGATGCCACGATGACTAATCCTCCATGCATTTTTTTAACTTGGGCATTTAGTGACTTAGCACTCTACCCGATTGAGTGCCAATATACTCCAAAATCTTTCCCTCCTTAGATCGGGTTTCCGTACCTCAA
>CAZLKI010000252.1:0-2923 GCA_964560035.1 uncultured Synechococcus sp. | reverse complement strand
CGCTCTACCAACATATCGGCAATCTTATCTAAAATGTGACGATTTTGAACTAACACGGCTCTAGCAACTCGGTAGGCATTTTCGACCAAGATATTCACCTCTTGGTCAATTACTGCTGCCGTTTCTTCCGAAAAGTCCCGTTCAGAAGCGATGTCGCGACCTAAAAACATATTGTTATTAGCACGACCTAAAGCGACAGGACCTAACTTGTCGCTCATCCCAAATCTGGTAATCATCTGACGGGCAATTTGCGAAACCTGTTGTAAATCGCTAGAGGCACCTGTAGTTACTTCTTCTTCGCCAAATACAATCTCTTCTGCCAAGCGACCACCTAAAGCCACAGCCATTTGATTTTGCAGATAGGAACGGCTTTGCATTCTCTCTTCACTAGGTAAAAACCAAGTTAATCCACCTGCGCGACCACGGGGAATGATCGTAACTTTTTGAACGGGATCGTAATCTGGCATCAAGGCACCAACTAAAGCATGACCAGCCTCGTGATATGCCACTAGCTTTTTACGCTTATCACTCATGACTCGATCTTTCTTTTCAGGTCCAACTAAAACGCGATCTACTGCATCATTAATCTCATCCATCGAGATTTCGGTAAGGTTACGCCGTGCTGCTAAAATTGCGGCTTCATTTAATAAATTAGATAAATCTGCACCTGTAAATCCGGGAGTACGACGGGCAATTTTTTCTAAATCTACATCTTGTCCGAGGGTTTTACCTCTGGCATGAACTCCTAAAATTTCAAATCGCCCAGCAAAATCTGGACGATCTACTACCACTTGGCGATCGAATCGACCGGGACGGAGTAAAGCTGAGTCTAAAACATCAGGACGGTTAGTTGCGGCAATAATTATGACACCTGTATTACCTTCAAATCCATCCATTTCAGTTAGAAGTTGGTTAAGGGTTTGTTCCCTTTCATCATTTCCACCACCCAGTCCCGCGCCACGCTGACGACCGACTGCATCAATTTCATCGATAAATACAATACAAGGGGCATTGGTTTTAGCTTGTTCAAATAAGTCGCGCACTCTAGAAGCACCAACCCCTACAAACATCTCGACAAACTCTGAGCCCGAAATACTAAAAAATGGTACACCTGCCTCACCAGCTACAGCCCTTGCTAATAGAGTTTTTCCAGTACCTGGAGGTCCTACTAATAGAACGCCTTTGGGGATTTTGGCACCGATCGCGGTGAACCGATCGCTATTTTTAAGGAAATCTACAACTTCGGTTAATTCTAATTTGGCTTGCTCAATTCCTGCCACATCCGCGAATGTTACTTGGGTCTGAGGCTCCATTTGCACTCTAGCTTTAGATTTGCCAAAATTCATTGCCTGATTACCAGGTCCCGACTGAGCGCGGCGCAGTAAAAAGAATAAACCAACTAGCAGAAGTACAGGTAAGAAAAAGCTGGTTAAAGTTTGTAAAAATGCACCATCATTTCGACGGGGAGCCACGTCTAGTTCGATATTATTATCTGTAATAGTTTTGATAAAATCAGGATCGTTGGGCAAATTAATTCTGACGCGCTTGTTACCATTGACACCACCAGGAATAGTTGCTTCGGCATAAGTGCGATCGCTGCTTAATGTCACCCTAGAAACACCTTCTTTATTCTCAATTGCTTCTAAAAGCTGACTATAGCGCCACTGTTCTTGGGGCTGAGGTTGGTTATCAATTAAGGCAGTACCTAATGTAATTACCACGATTCCCAGTAGGGCATACAGACCAACATTTTTCCACTTTTTATTATTGTTTTTATCGTTTTTATCTTTCACTACGGAGGCTCCGTTCACTGATTATTTATTACATTATATTAACCTAAGCAAATTACCAGTGGTGGCTCTTTGATCTTGTTGATCTTGATGAGGTTAATCTTGCTGAGGCTATCTACTAAGGGCGTTAAGAAACTGTTGTAACTGCGCAATTAATGATGGCTTCGTACCTGTGGCATTGCCCATAATCCGATTTAGATCGTCTCCTACAGGTCTTACATTACCTTCATGGATCATTTTCATCGCGGCATTCGTATCCTCAAATTGATTTAGATTCTTCTCGTTACCTTGCTCCTGCCATACTTGCCAAAGCTGTGGGTAGCACCGCCATACTGCCCCTTGCTCTATGGGTTGAATATAATAACTAATTTCAAATATGCTAAGGAAGCGATCGCGCATTCTTCGAGCTGCTAAACCTAATCCTACTTCGCTATTTTCCAGTTTGGGGTTGAGCATGACAAACGGGCGATCGCCAATCAGACCTAATAATTTCTCAATGCCATCGACTTCAATTGAGGTTGGAGATATCAACAAAAATGCTTGAGATTCAAGACGCACCGCCGCTCTACCCTCATTTACCCCGCGCATGGAAATATCTTTTAGAATTTCAGAATTAGCCCAATCTCGCCGAGCCCAAGCCGCAGTTCCCGCATCTGCAAATAAAGCCTGCCAATTTTGCCCGTATCTTTCGCTAAAAGCCTCAGCAAAAACAAGGGCGATCGGCATTTGTGCCAGTTCGGGAAATCTCATCTCGATTTGAATCCGACTGCAACCTGCATCTATAGCTCTCACGGTGGCAGCGATCGCCTGTTCTGTGGCTTCTTCTAGAGTATTGGGTAATTCGATCATCAATCAGTAACCTGCACACCTTTCCAAAAAGCAATGTAGCCTTTCACATTCTTAGCTGCTTCTTTAGCATCGGGATAGTACCAAGCTGCATCTTTATTTTCTTTGCCATCGACTACGAGGGTGTAATAATTGGCAACCCCTTTCCACGGACAGGTAGAGTGCGTAGAAGTTTCTTTAAAATATTCAGATTTAATCGTATCAGGTGGGAAATATTTATTCCCTTCTACAGATTCACATTTATCGCTTTCTGCTATTACAGTACCGTTCCAAATTGCTTGAGTCAT
>CAZLKI010000251.1:0-4523 GCA_964560035.1 uncultured Synechococcus sp. | reverse complement strand
CTAAACACAGCGCCTGATCATGTCGAAGACCCGCTTTACGACGAGTATCGGGTAAGTCTCTAAATGCTTCTACGATGGCTAAAGTATTAATAATGGGTAATGCCTTAATAAGACTACTCAATTACTTTAGAGGATTTTGCCCTCCACTGATTAGAATGAAACAGCCCTGGGTTTTCAATATGCATTCTATTAGATAGTCAGGGTGATTAGGCTAAAGCGATCGTGCAGCCAATTTTCTTCTAACTAACGGTTCTTAGCCAAGAAGAACTCGTAAGATTGGAATCAACCGTTGCTAAATTTAGCTTATAGAAAACGGCAGTAGCAGTTATAAAGCGATCCGCAGGATCTTGATGAGGTAGGTCAATCTGGCGACTCAATAGCGCAATTTCATTGTTTAGAGCAGCTTCACGAGTCTCCAAATTTTTTAGCGCTAAACTTACCCAAGTACTCGTATCGGGTTGCAAAGATATCCTTCCTTTCTCTGCAAAGATCGCTGCTTCCCAAATACTAATCGGACTAAGCCAAATCTCATTATTTGAATCAGCGATCGCTGACTGTAGTTGGAGCGATAGGCGAGAATTTCCTAGTAAATACCAAAGCCAAATATGGGTATCCAGTAAAAGCTTCACTGAAGTACTTCCCACACAGTTTCAGGTAAAGCAGGGACAACGATATCTCCCAAAATCTCTCCACTTCCTTTCATCACTCCAAAAGCTGGACGTTGCTTTTCATTTGATGCAGGATAAATAACAACCAAAGGCACACCATTATGAAACACTGTTAAGGGATTTTTGGTGTATTGGACTTCCGCAAATAGCTGTTGTAATACTTGAGGTAGCTCGGCGGTACTTAGTTGTCCCATAATCAACACTATGCCATATTGGTCTTCCAATTTATAACACATCCTTGTGATTAACAGCCAAATCGCTCTCTACAGAACAACAACCAATAAAACCTGACTCTTCAAAAAGTTCAAAAGTTTTTTTCATATTTTACCTTAGCTTTTGATAATAGTTAGCGATCGCTCCCCAAATTCTCCCAAATTTTTGATCTTGATGAGGTTTGGGTTTGATGTTTGAAAAAGCGATCGCTCAGCTAATTTAATTCAACTTTGAGCTTAATGAGGTTTAACTTTGAGCTTCAGAGTGTGGACAATCGAGGTTTGAGCAGGAATGTTCTACCTTTGACATAGGATGATTGAGCTTTAGGCTTGAGCGATCGCTCTTTGACAGGGAATGTTTTAGCTAAATCTTGCGATCTCCGAGGTTTGAGCAGGAATGTTCTACCTTTGACATAGGATGATTGAGCTTTAGGCTTGAGCGATCGCTCTTTGACAGGGAATGTTTTAGCTAAATCTTGCGATCTCCGAGGTTTGAGCAGGAATGTTCTACCTTTGACATGAAACAATTGACCTCTAAGCTTGAATGATTGAGCTTTGACCTTAAAACTTTGAGCTTTAGGCTTGAATGCTTCATCTTTGACATTAAAGTTTTAACTTCAGAAGGCGATTCTGTTCGAGATGCGTACCGCCGCTTAACTAATTCAACCCAACTTTAAGCTCGATCGGATTTAAGTTTGAGCTTTAGAAGGCGATCGCTGAACTTAATTTACCTCAACTTTGAACTTGATGTGGTTCAAGTTTGATGTTAGGAAGAGAGTATAAATTAGATTGTGTAAATTGTGAAAGACAGACTGAATAACAAATTGCCAATCGAAAAAAGCCATGAATATCTGAAAAGAAGTACTGGATAAACTACTAAAAAAGCCCTGGAACTTACTCAATATGACCTTCATTTTGAAACAGATAAAACAACATAACCTATCATAGTAGATGTAGCCAATTCAAATTTGAAGTGCAGTAGATAATGACCGCCAAATTTCTCAATCATCTTAATTCTTCTCAGCAAAAAGCCGCTAGTCATAGTGAAGGTCCGCTTTTAGTAGTGGCAGGCGCGGGATCGGGCAAAACTCGGACTCTTACCTACCGTATTGCTAATTTAATTTTACATAAAGACGTAGATCCATATCACATTTTGGCAGTAACCTTTACAAACAAAGCTGCTAAGGAAATGAAAGATCGGATTCAAAATTTATTTGCCCAAGAATTAAGTTTGAGCGATCGCGGTGTCATGTTTTCCGAGTTATCTGAATTAGAGCAAAATGAATTGCGATCTGAGGTCTATAAAAAATACACAAAAAATCTCTGGATCGGCACGTTTCATAGTCTCTGTGGCAGAATTTTACGGTTTGATATTGATAAATATACTGATAGCCAAGGTCGGAAGTGGTCGAAGAATTTTTCGATTTTTGATGAGTCTGACGTGCAATCTTTGATTAAAGAAATTGTGGTCAAGCAACTAAATTTAGATGAGAAAAAGTTCGATCCTAAATCTGTTCGCTATGCCATTAGTGGGGCTAAAAATAAAGGGCTGACTCCGAATGAATTATTATTTAGCGATCCTAGTTTTCGGAATCGTCAAATTGCCGAAGTGTATGAAATTTACCAAACTAAGTTAGCCGAAAATAATGCTTTAGATTTTGACGATTTGATCTTTATTCCCGTCCAGTTATTCAAGCAAAGTCCAGACGTTTTAGCTTATTGGCATAAAAGATTCGAGCATATTTTAGTTGATGAATATCAAGATACCAATCGCACTCAATACGATCTAATTCGACTTTTAGTTACTAATAATCAAAGCGTTTCAGTTAGTAGCAATCATTGGCAAAAAAGATCCGTATTTGTGGTGGGAGATGCCGACCAATCGATTTATTCCTTTAGGCTGGCAGACTTTACGATCTTAATGGAGTTTCAACAAACCTTTGGCGATCGCCTCCCCGATCTTGAGACCCAGACTATGATTAAGCTTGAGGAAAATTATCGTTCCTGTGCCAATATTTTGAGCGTAGCTAATGAGTTAATTGCTAATAATACCCAACGTATTGATAAGAGTTTGGTGGCAACTCGTGGCGATGGCGACTTAGTTAATTTATTTAAAGCTAGTGATGAAGTCGATGAATCGAACTATGTAATCAGTCAAATTCAAGCGACAAAATCCAAAGTTCCCAATTCTAGTTTTGGGCATTTTGCCATACTCTATCGTACTAACGCTCAATCTCGCCCCTTAGAAGAATTATTAGTGCGGATGAATATTCCCTATCAAATTGTGGGTGGTTTGAGATTTTACGATCGCAAAGAAATCAAGGATGCTCTGGCATATTTAAGACTGCTTTCTAACCCCAACGATACTGTCAGTTTGATGCGGATAATTAATACTCCAAAGCGGGGAATTGGTAACGCGACCACCGATAAATTAACTCAGTTGGCAGTAAGTGCGAGTGTAAGTATTTGGGAATTATTAAACGATGAAAATACCGTCCGTGAAGTTACAGGGCGATCGGCAAAACCAGTTTTAGAGTTTGTGAAATTAATTAATAAATGGCGATCGCAAATAGAAGATCTGCCTGCCAGTGAAATTATTAAAGGAATTATGCAAGATTCGGGTTACCTTGACGAACTTAAAGCTCAAAGTACGGATGAAGCAAGCGATCGCCTAGCTAACCTTTTAGAATTAAATAATGCCGCTTTACAATTTGCTGAAGAAAATGAAGACATTTCCCTAGACTCCTTCATCGCCAACGCTGCCCTTGCCTCTAGCTTGGATGAATCGGCGGAAGCTGCCCAAAAAGTAACACTCATGACTTTGCACGCCGCTAAGGGTTTGGAATTTCCTGTGGTGTTTTTAGTGGGGTTAGAGCAAGGACTATTTCCGGGCTTTCGTTCCTTAAACGATCCCATGGCTTTGGAAGAAGAACGCCGTCTTTTGTATGTAGGCATTACTCGCGCCCAAGAGCAACTACACCTAACCTATGCGGGCGAACGCCGTTTATATGGCAATTATGAAAAAGCAGTTCCTTCGCAATTTTTAGCAGAGCTACCTAAACAACTTCTCAGTAATAAAAATCTTTCAAATCAATCGCAGCGTAACTTTGGGGCTAATTCTAAAAATGCGATCGCTCAAACCAATCCTAATAAATCTTCCCAACGCCAAACTGAAGCCAAAGTAGTTAATATTCAAGAGGTTAGAGAAAATTGGCAAGTGGGCGATCGGCTTACCCATACAAAATTTGGAGAAGGTATAATTTTCGGAATTCTCGGTAGTGGTGAAAAGATTTCTTTAGTTGTAACTTTTAGTGGCATGGGCAGAAGAATTATCGATCCCATCCTCGCCCCTATTCAACGAATCACCTAATTTAGTCCAATTTAATTTGAAGTTGTAATGATTAAAGATGTTGAGATTAATAACTTCCGATGCTTTAGTAAATTAAAAGTATCTGGATTTGAGAAAGTTAATTTAATTAGTGGCAAAAATAATGCAGGAAAGACTGCTTTACTTGAAGCTTTATTCCTAAATAGTTCTCCAAGACCCGATTCCATCATGTTCTTAAGACAGATACGAAGTGAAACTTTAATTGTAATTGCTCAACTGGGGGTAATTTGACAAAAAAGCAAAAAAGGCTAAAGT
>CAZLKI010000250.1:0-4554 GCA_964560035.1 uncultured Synechococcus sp. | reverse complement strand
GCTGCTCCAACTTTTGCCGATACCAATGATAATTCCGTTTCAATTTTAAGAGATGGTTTGATTTCTAATCGAGTTGCGACTAGCGTTCCTACGTTTGACTTGAATAGTGGATTAGATACCTTTGCTTGGGTTGAATACAACGGTGCTACAAACTTATTGCAAGTATTTGTTTCCCAGTCCGGGATTAAACCTACAACAGCATTAGTGTCTACTACTATTGACCTGCCTAGCGTAGTCGGACCCGAAGTAGTATTTGGATTCTCAGCCGCAACTGGAAACTTCCGCAATACTCAGACTATCAATAACTTCAATATTAATTTTTCGGATAATGTGGTGGCGATCGCGGCGGGTGACTCACCTAATCTTGCTGTAAATGGAATTAACCAGAATGTGAGTGGAGATGCTCGAATTAATATAATTGATGCTTCCCAAGGGCAGGGGAATAACCGCATTTTTGGCGATGCTGGCAATGATGAAATTTTAGTCAATCAGTTTGATTTTGCCCAAGGTGGTGATGGCGATGACATTCTCGATGCTAGTGCAGGTTCGGGCAACAACCAACTCTTTGGCGATGCTGGAAATGACACTTTATTTGGTGGAGTTAACGATCGCCTATTTGGTGGGGACGGCAATGATACTCTATTTGCTGGTAGCAGTAATGGCACCTTAACTGGTGGAGCTGGGGCAGATAGATTTGTAATTGCTACTGCGGCTCTCCCCATAACTGCAAATACCATCAGCGATTTCCAAGTTGGGATCGATAGGATTGAAATCCTAGGTTTGACAGGAGTTACTAGCTTTGCCAACTTGACTCTTACTACTCAAGGAGGTAATACGGTGGTTGCAGCTTTAGGGACTAACTTGGCAATTTTAACTGGGATCTCAACTGCTACAGCTTCTGACTTTGTATTTGGTTAAGCTTGTGTAGTAATTCGGGATTAGAAATTTAGTTCAAATAGACGGGAGGAGGTAATAAAATACTTTCTCTCTCTTAATTTAATTGGTAATTTAAACGGCGATTTAATTAGGTTAATTAAGTTTTGATGCTTGTGATAGCAGAAATTTTGCTTCGGCAGCGCGATCGCTAGTTAGATATTCGCTCAGAATTCGGCGCAGATAGTTGGAGTCTTTACTTACAGCACTTTGCGATCAAACTTGCCATAGAATGAGTCTCCCAATTGATCAAAAAGTAGACCACAATGATTAAACCCACATTCCGCTCTAAATGGGGAGGTAAAAATAATTAAGAAATTGGTGCAGGGAGTAGATAGTAGCGTTGGCATTCATACTCCCTTCCCAGCATATAATTAGATCTAAAAAATGGGGACATTTATGAATAGGTTAGAGCAACTACGTGAAAAAAGCTTTGATAAAGAAGAATGGCAAAAATTATTCGGCTTGAAAGCTTCGTCTTTTTGCTCCTTGCATTTTCTTGGCTGCACTTTTCAGATCCTCTATTTGCGATGTACTTAGGGCTTGCTTGTCTTTTTTCACTTTTTTCCTTTTTTCTGACTAGAAATTCTTTTAGGACTTTACAGCTTTGGGTACTTTCTTCCTCAGAAATCGCCTTAGTTCCGCATACCTAAATGAATTATTTGGAGAAGAAATAGAATGATCGCAAAGCTACTTCCAAACTTATCTCTAGAACTTCTAACTCCAGAACTTCTACCTCTAGAGTTAAAGCCGCAGTATTTACCAAAACATATCGCCATAATTATGGATGGGAATGGCAGATGGGCGCAAAATAAAGGACTGCCTCGGATCGCAGGACATCGCCAAGGTGGAGAAACTTTAAAAGAAATCGTCCGATGCTGCAAAGATTGGGGTATTCCCGCTCTGACTGTGTATGCTTTTTCGACTGAGAATTGGCACCGACCGATGGAAGAAGTGAATTTTTAATGCTTTTATTTGAGCGGATGTTACGACAGGAAGTAGAAGCGATGTCTAAAGCAGGAGTTCGGATTAGTTTTATCGGCAATCTAGTCTCCCTTCCTGCGGTATTACAAGCAGAAATTTCGCGGGCGATCGCGATGACGAAAAATAATGAAGGCTTAGATCTAATCGTGGCTCTTAACTATGGGGGCGGAATGAGATTATCCAAGTATGTAAGAAGTTGAGCGAATTTGTCGCCTGTGGAGAACTTCAACCCGCAGAAATTAGCGAAGAATTATTTCAGGAATATCTCTACACTGCCAATATTGGCGATCCCGATCTGCTAATTCGCACGAGTGGAGAAATGCGACTCAGTAATTTTTTGCTCTAGCAGATGGCATATACAGAAATTTACTCTACCGTTACCCTGTGTCCCGATTTCGATCGCAAGGCTTTCTGCAAAGCATTGATAGCTTATCAAGAACGCGATCGCCGTTTCGGAAAAGTTCGATCTACATAATCCAGTCAGTATAGTTTTAGAGTAAGGTAGATTATCAAATCGTCTTTAAAAATGAAAGTTATACCTGCTCGCAATCTTGTCTGTCCGATTGATGGTAAAAAGCTTACTGCCAAATCTAGCGATAAACCTGATGATAAGCTTGCTGACTATACTGGCGATCGCAACTCGATTAGTTCTAGCCTAATTTGTGGGAATGGACACAACTTCGATTTTGCCCGTCAAGGTTATCTCAATTTGCTAGTCGTTCAGCATAAAGCATCGCGCGATCCAGGGGATACTAAAGAGATGGTGACAGCCCGTAGGCGGTTTTTAGAGACAGGAAGTTATGAAGCGATCGCCACTGAAATTGCCAACTTAACGGAAAAGCATCTAGCCGATATGGCTCTCCCCGCAACGATCCCCGCAACGATATTAGATGCAGGTTGTGGTGAAGGTTACTATCTAACTTGGCTGTTAGAAATAGCAAAAAAATGGATGTATCCCCAAGTCGGAGTCATGATTGGCATGGATATTTCTAAATGGGCAATTCAAGCTGCGGCAAAACGCGATCGCCAAATTACATGGATTGTAGGCAGCAACGCGCGTCCGCCATTTTCTCCAAGTTCAATTGACTTAATTCTTTGTGCTTTTGGATTTCCAAGTTTTGACATTTTTTATGACATTTTGAAACCCAAGGGCAAAATTATCATGGTCGATCCCGCCCTAAACCATCTCATAGAGCTACGTCAATTAATTTATCCAGAGTTGCGACAGCGAGTTTCCCCCGTTCAAAATATGCAGATAGAAGGTTTTAACCTAGTAGATAGTTCGAGCCTTACCTACAAAGCCGAAGTGAACGATCGCCAAGCAGTTCAAGACTTGTTCTTAATGACTCCCCATTACTTTCGCAGTCCGCCCGAAGCTAAAACAACTATTGCCGCTTTACAAAAATTAGAATTTACCGTTGATGTCAGCTTTCGCACATTAGTTAAATATTAATATTCGCGTTTTTGGTAACTCAATTATGGTTATGTTACTACTCTAGATTGCAGGTTACTGAGAGAATGATACGGTTTTGCGATCGCCGACCGCGGTTTAATCACAAAATGATGCGGGTCTATGATTATTTAGTGCGGTTCCCTGACAAAATTGTGCGGGTCTGGCGTTCCTGACTGCGGTTCTGTGACAAAATCATGCGGTTTAGTCTTTGCGGTGTGCGGGTCTGCCATTTTAGAGTGCGGTTTAGTGGCTAAACGATGCGGTTCTGTCTTTACAAGGTGGTGGTGTGTCAAAGAATGATAGTCGTCTATGATTTTTACGCGGTGGTGAGTCACAGAATTGGGGTAGTCTGTCATTGCGGAGTGGTTGGGAATGAGACAATGATGGTGGTCTGAGGGTTTTAGTAGTTGCCAGTCAAAAAATTGTGATGGTTAATGATTTTGGGTCGGTGGAGCGTCAAGGAATGATGGTGTTTTGTCATTCGAGGAATATTACGACCGAGCCGTTGAGCGTAATGAAGCTGAGGATTATCAAGGGACAATTGAAGATTATATCCGAGTAATTAAGCTATCACCCAAAGCCGCCCCAAATTACTTTAATCGTGGGATGACACGAGCCAACTTAGGAGATATTGAAGGGGCTAAAGAAGGTATAAACTATTCTCAAGAAATAGCTTAAGTATCTACCAAATAATTCTGGAAATCTTAATGTACAATTACGCAAATATCCTCATTACACTCTAAATTAGATGGAGGTTCTGATAATACCTCTTCGGGTTCTGTATCTGGGATAAGCATAAACTTCATAACCCGAGTACCCGTAATTCCATGACTTTCAAGTACTTTTTTGAAGTCAGCCATTATTAGAGGTAATTTTTGCGTCATTTCTTCTCTGAGCTGCTCTACATCTCTTTCTATTGCATCTAACATGATGGAAATTTGAATTACAATTCAGACATTTTATAGTGGTATGGGTATTGGCGCAACGCACCGTTGATGGTAATAACTTATGGCAACAATAAATAGAACCTAACCGTTGAATTAAATTTGCTAAAGGGAACTCGTTACTGGGTGCGACCTTAATATGAAACATAAATATGAAACATACAGTTAACTATCTTCAAAATTAGCCAAGAGCAATGCCTCGGAGTAAAATGGAAAACAATCCGATGAGAGTTGTCAGTT
>CAZLKI010000249.1:0-4558 GCA_964560035.1 uncultured Synechococcus sp. | reverse complement strand
GCAAAAGCAGTGTCCCTTTCTTATTCAATCTAAACGACGATCCAAAGTTCTAATTTCTGAATTTAAGCCTAATATATAAAATTTGAGGGTTTAGGATGGTTATTCCTAAGCCCTTTTTAAGTCGGAATAAAGATAAATTTAATCGATCTTAAAAGAGATTTTTTGGAATTTGTAACCACCTTTTCACTATGAAACAGTCCATATCTGGAGTACCCACATACGACTCTATGCTCTTACCAACTATTCAAGCTTTACAGGTATTGGGGGGGTCTGCTACAACTGAAGAAATCTTTGAAAAAGTAATACAGATTCTCAATTTACCTGACAAGGTATTAGAGGTTTTACACGGTAGCACTTCGCAAACTGAAGTTGAGTATCGGTTGGCTTGGAGTCGCACCTATCTGAAAAAATATGGATTACTGCAAAACTCATCACGAGGAGTGTGGTCTCTAGTTGCGACCTCAATCGACCTTGACAATCTTCAAGCTAAAGAGATTGTTAAAATAGTAAAAAACGGACATAAAAAAAAGGCAACTAAACCTGACTCTGCGGACGAAGCCATTGAATCTATTGAAACTTTGGAAGAGCTAGCTTGGCATCAACAACTTCATCAAGTATTACTATCACTCGATCCTAATGCATTTGAACGGTTAGCGCAACGTCTATTAAGAGAGTCAGGTTTTATCCAAGTTCAGGTCATGGGTAAATCAGGTGATGGAGGAATTGATGGCGTAGGAATTGCTCGTATCAATGGCTTTTTGAGTTTTCATGTTTTATTTCAATGTAAGCGCTATCAAGGATCGATTACGGCGGGACAAATTAGGGATTTTCGCGGTGCAATGCAAGGACGCACAGATAAAGGGTTATTTATTACAACTGGTACGTTTACCAGAGATGCAATCAAAGAAGCTACGCGAGATGGCGCACCACCAATTGATTTGATAGATGGCGAGCAGTTGGTTCAACGACTGAAAGAATTGAGTCTTGGGGTTAAGATAACCATGATCGAATCGGTTGAAATTGATGTAAATTGGTTCGCAAAGATCTAAAGCCATCAGATAGCTTAACCGAGAACTACTTTTGTTAAACCCTTTATGTTGGGTAGGAAATAGGTATTTTTAAGATAAATCAAAAATGATGCTCTATCGGCTTCTAGCAGCCAGTGAAGAGAAACATTGATTTATCCGCCAATTTGAGACATGGTACGAAGATAGGTTTTGTCTGAATTTCCCCGATCGCGTTCTTTAAAGTTAATTTCTGATTTTAGATTTAATAGTTCTTGAACTTGCAAACGTAATTGGGAATAATCTGCCCCAGATCGTAATGCGGTTTTTAGATCGATTTGTCCAGACTCATTCAGCAAGCAAGGGCGCAACCAACCATCTGCCGATAGACGCAACCGATTACAGCGATCGCAAAAGCATTCTGACATTTGACTGATAAAACCGAGAGTTCCCTTGGCATTAGGAATTTTCCACACATCCGCAGGTCCATTTCCAAGACAATTACTTGACTCTAGCCCAAAGCGATCGCTAATCTGTTGGCGCAGAGATGCCGAATCCACCCAGCCTTTATATTCAAACAAAGCCGTATTGCCGATAGGCATAAACTCAATAAACCGAATGTGCCACGCCCGATCTATACTCAAAGCGGCTAAGTCTAAAATTTCGCGATCGTTAACATCTGGAATCACGACTACATTTAGTTTGAGCGGATTAAATCCCAAATCGTAGGCTGTAGTAATGCCATTCCAAACTTTTTGCCAATGGTTGCGCCCTGTAATTTGCCTAAAAATATTTACATCTAATGAATCCAAGCTGATATTAATCCGCCGTAGTCCAGCTTCATAAAGCGATCGCCCCAGATCTGCTAGTAAATAGCCATTAGTAGTTAAGGATAAATCTTGTGTTTTAGGATTATTCGCAATTTGGTGAACTAAGCTCACTAAGCCTTTTCTTAAAAGTGGCTCACCACCTGTTAGGCGAAATTTTGTAAATCCTGTAGGAATAAATACTTGCTCTACTAAATTAATTAACTCATCATTACTTAGTATTTCCCGTGCTTGAATGTAGTCCAATTCTGCATCTTCGGGCATACAATATTGGCACCGAAAATTACAACGGTCGATCAAACTAATTCGGAGATAATCAATTGCATTCACAGACTGCATTTACATTCTAAATAGAATAAAAAAATAGATTTTAATCCTATTATTCCTTGCTTATCAAAAGAATTTGATATGTTAACTTAAATTACCAAAAGTTTAAGCTAGGATTATGGAAGAGTTCAAAGATTTAGCAAATTAAATTAAGCTCTGACCAATTTAATTTACCTTAACCTAATAAGATGATAACCGCGATCGCCCATTTGGATGATGCCCATCTCAAAAATGCCCCCCTAAAAAATGTAAGTGGCGATATTGATGATTGGGTGCCGACGTGGTTATACGATTGCTGGAATCAGATGCAAACGGGTGAGGAATGTCAAGATTTAGTGTGTCGAGCTTTTAAACTGGCTTATGAGTTGCATAAAGGACAAACTAGGGCATCAGGTGAGCCGTACATTCTGCATCCCGTGCAAGTGGCAGGGCTTTTACGAGATTTGGGCGGTGGTAGTGCCATGATTGCGGCGGGATTTCTCCATGATGTGGTTGAAGATACTTCGGTGAGTCTAGAAGAAATTGAGGTAAAGTTTGGGGCAGAAGTACGGCTTCTTGTCGAAGGAGTGACTAAGCTTTCTAAACTTAACTTTGAGAGTAAAACTGAGCGACAAGCAGAAAACTTTCGGCGAATGTTCGTTTCAATGGCAAAGGATATTCGCGTAATTGTCGTAAAGTTAGCCGATCGCCTGCACAATATGCGGACTTTAGAACATCTACCTCGGCATAAACAAGAGCTAATTGCGCGCGAAACTAGAGACATCTTTGCCCCACTGGCTAATCGACTGGGAATTGGACAGTTTAAATGGGAATTAGAAGATTTAGCCTTTAAATATCTAGAAACCGAACAATATCGGGAAATGCAGGCTTTAGTGGCAGAGACTCGTAGTAATCGCGAAGCCAGAATTAATGAGGCGGCAGAAATTTTGCGATCGCGCATTGAGAAAATCGAACTCTCGGATTTTGAAGTCAGTGGCAGACCCAAACATCTGTATGGCATTTACGATAAGATGCACCGCCAGCAAAAATCCTATGGTGAAATCTATGACATCGCCGCAGTTAGAGTAATTGTTAATACTACCGATGAATGCTATCGAGTTTTAGCGATCGCCCACGACTGCTTTCGACCAGTGCCGGGTAGATTTAAAGATTATATCGCTCTACCTAAGCCTAATGGCTATCAATCTTTACATACTGCGGTAATTGGATCGGGTGGACAACCTTTAGAAGTTCAAATCCGCACGTGGGAAATGCATAGCGTTGCTGAGTATGGGATTGCTGCCCATTGGAAATATAAAGAATATGGCTTAGTTGGAAATACACCAGTTATTAATCGTGATGATGGTGAAAAATTTAACTGGCTGCGTCAACTGGTAGAAGTTCAAAAAGATATTAAAGACGATCAAGAATATATCGACTCGCTCAAGCAAGATTTATTTGATGGTGAGATTTATGTATTTACACCCAAAGGCGATGTTCATTGTTTACCTCGCGGTGCGACTCCCGTGGATTTTGCCTATCGGATTCATACCGAAGTTGGAAATCATTGTGCGGGGGCATTAGTAAATCAACGCATGGTCAGCCTAGATCGAAATCTCCAAAACGGAGATACCGTAACGATCTTACGCCAAAATAATGCCCATCCCAGCCTTGACTGGATAAATTTTGTCGCCACTAGCACTGCCAAAAATCGCATTCGGCAATGGTACAAGCGATCGCGACGCGAAGAAAATCTTAACCGTGGTCGAGATCTACTAGAAAAAGAATTAGGCAAAACTGGTTTAGATACGATCCTTAAATCCGACCAAATGGTAAAAGTAGTAGAGCGATGTAATTACCATACTACCGAAGATTTAATTGCAGCTTTGGGTTTTGGCGAAATCTCTATAAATATAGTTACTAACAAACTAAGAGAAAATCAGCAGCAGCCTAATAATCAAAATGTTAAACTTCCAACCTCTCCTCCCCTTTCCCCGCCTTCAAAGTCGCCCATTTTAGGAATAGAAGGGATGGTTCATCACATTGCTGGCTGTTGTCATCCTTTACCCGGCGAACCAATAATTGGCGTAGTAACTTTAGGTAGTAACCGT
Organism: uncultured Synechococcus sp.; assembly: GCA_964560035.1. Classification (GTDB taxonomy): domain Bacteria; phylum Cyanobacteriota; class Cyanobacteriia; order Pseudanabaenales; family Pseudanabaenaceae; genus PCC-7502. The sequence goes on along the minus strand of CAZLKI010000249.1, from coordinate 310 downwards.
TGTATTTCAGTTCACAAACAGGATTGTACTAATTTTATCAATCTTCAAAGCGATCGCTTAATCCCTGTCAGTTGGAATAAAGCCGATCAATGCGATCGCCCTGCTACCTATCCCGTAGATATTCAAGTCGAAACTATAGACCGTGTGGGAGTATTAAAAGATATTCTGTCTCGTCTCGCCGATCATAAAGTGAATGTCCGAGATGCTTCGGTTAAGACTTCACCGGGTAAAACCGCATTTATTAACATGACAATTGAAATTAGCGATCGCTCACAGTTTGAAAAAATTTGCAGCCAAATCAACAAAATGT
>CAZLKI010000248.1:0-4574 GCA_964560035.1 uncultured Synechococcus sp. | reverse complement strand
GCCTGGACTCGCGCCCGAAGAAGTAGAATCCCTGATCACGCTGCCAATTGAGAGCGCAATTAATGGAACTCCGGGCGTAAGTACAGTGCGGTCTTCCAGTGCGGCAAGTATCTCCGTAGTGCGAGTGGTATTCAACTGGGGTACTGACATTTATCAAGCTCGGCAGCTTGTGACCGAAAGATTGCAGACCGCACGCAGTAAAATGCCCGCAGGGATTGAGGCTCCACAAATCGCTCCGATCAGTTCACCGATTGGCACGATCGCCACCTATGCCTTTACCTCCAAAACTATAGACTTAATGGAAGTGCGGCGAATTGTCGATTGGCAGGTTACAAATCGTCTCCTTGCCGTACCGGGAGTTACTCAAGTAATTGTATTTGGCGGCGATGTGCGGCAGTATCAAGTTTTAGTCGCTCCCGAAAAACTCCAAGCATTTAAGGTCTCCCTCCAACAAGTAACAGAAGCAGTGGCAGCCGCAAATGTGAACGCTTCAGGCGGATATTTAATCACACCCGATCGCGAAAAACTGATCCGAGGGATTGGGCGAATTGAAGATATTGAAGCTCTCAAGCAATCGGTAATTATTGCGCGTAATGGCACACCGATCAGAATTACCGAAGTAGCTGAAGTTAAAATCGGCGCAGCCGTAAAGCGAGGCGATGCCAGTGTGAATACCCAAAAAGCAGTAGTGGCGATGATCAACAAACAGCCGCAAGCTGATACACCCACTGTTACCCGTGCAGTTGAAGCCGCTCTGACTGAGGTGAAAGCAGGGTTACCAAAAGAGATAGAGATAGCGAATACTTTTCGGCAAGAAACCTATATAGATGCGTCCATCGAAAACGTGCGCTCAGCCTTGATCGAAGGCAGTATTATCGTAGCCCTAATCCTGATTCCCTTCTTGATGAATTGGCGCAACTTAGTAGTATGTTTGGTGGCTCTACCTTTGTCGTTATTGATTGGCATACTCGCCTTAAATTGGCTAGGACAGGGGTTAAACACTATGACCTTAGGGGGGTTGGCAGTGGCGATCGGCTCAGCAGTAGATGATGCGATCGTCGATGCCGAAAATGTGTACCGTTGTCTGCGAGAAAATAAACACTCTCCCAATCCTCGCCCTGTTTTAGAGGTAGTATTTGAGGGCTGTGAAGAAGTACGCGATTCGGTATTTGGAGCCACGATTATCACCATTGTGGTCTTCTCTCCCATCTTTGCGCTCACGGGAGTAGAAGGCAGTATTTTCATTCCGATGGGGTTGGGCTATCTAGCCGCAGTATTAGCATCTAGTGCGGTTGCCTTGACAGTTACCCCTGCCCTCTGTGCAATTTTGTTGCCCTACGGTCATCTACCCGAACAAGAACCTTGGGTTGCCAGATTTTTCAAAGGTATTTATCTACCACTGTTGAGGTTTTCGATGGCACGACCAACCGTAATTCTAGCGATCGCTCTGGCATCCTTAGTAGCAGCAACAATTATCGTACCTTCGCTTGGACGCATCTTCTTACCAGAGTTTCAGGAACAATCACTGGTGAATACCCTGCTGCTCTATCCAGGCTCTTCTTTGGAAGCATCCAACAGTGCGGCATCGGTGCTAGAACGTCAGCTTAAAGATAATTCCAGATTTAAAAGTATTCAAGTACGAACGGGACGGGCAGAGGGAGATGCCGATGCCGCAGGCGTGAATTTGGCTCACTTAGACGTGGAGTTGAGCGAGATTGGCATGAAAGACCGTAAAGCCACAGTGGAGTTGTTGCGACAAGAATTTGCCAAAGTGCCTGGAGCAGCCCCAAATGTTGGCGGATTCATTTCTCACCGCATGGATGAAGTGCTATCGGGAGTGAGAAGTGCGATCGCGGTCAAAATCTTCGGTGCTGAATTAGAACAACTCCGCAGTTTGGGACAGCAAGTAAATGATGTGATGCGATCGGTTGATGGCATTGTCGATCTTCAACTTGAACCACAAATTCCCGTAGAGCAAATCCAGATCCAGTTCGATCGCGTGGCGGCGGCAAGGTATGGGCTAACGATGGGGCAACTTTCGGAAACGATTGAGACTGCCCTGAATGGCAGAGTAGTTTCGCAAGTTTTAGAGCGACAGCAGACCTTCGATCTAGTCGTGTGGTTAAAACCAGAAGCGCGTCAAAGTATAGATACGATTGAGAACTTAATGGTAGATACGCCCACTGGCAATCAGATTCCCCTAGCCCAAGTAGCAAAAATCCAAAGTGGCACAGGTGCTAATACGATTAACCGTGAAAATATTTCTCGCCTAATTGTCGTGGCTGCTAACGCTCAGGGTCGAGATCTACGTTCAGTGGTCAACGATATTCAAGCAAAAATTAAACAACAAATTCAAATTCCCTCAGGTTACTACATCCAATACGCGGGACAATTTGAAGCTGAAGAACGCGCTAGCCAGAATATTCTGATTTTTAGTGCGATCGCATTTGTGGTAATCACGATCGTCATGTATCTCTCGGTTAAATCGGTTGCTTCCACTGCCATGATTATGATTAATCTCCCTTTAGCTTTGATTGGCGGTGTAATTGCGATCGCTCTAACAGGAGGAATCTTATCAGTTGCATCGCTAGTGGGATTTGTAACTCTGTTTGGAGTTGCCACACGGAATGGGCTGCTGTTAGTAGACAACTACAACTCCAAATATGCTGCTGGAATGTCCTTAAAAGACCTTCTGATTCAAGGCTCAATGGAACGACTCAACGCGATTCTCATGACAGCATTTACCTCCGCCCTAGGATTAGCACCTCTGGTTCTATCGGGTGGCTCTGGGAAAGAATTGCTGCAACCTCTATCGATCGTGGTTCTAGGCGGGTTATTTACTTCTACAGCCTTGACTTTATTGATACTGCCAGCTTTATATTCCATGTTTGGGAAGCATTTATTTCCCAAGAGATTAGAAATAATTCCTAAGACCCTTAAAGCCTAATACACAAGACTAAAATGCTAAAATTTATAAGCTCTTAGACCCTTTACCTATGATTAGGACTCCCCAGCATGAGTAGTTTTAACGATTCTTTAGCTTCTGAACCTCACTGTTATCTCACTCTCAATGCAAAAGGACTAGCTCTCGCAAATACTCGAAAATATGAGGAAGCTCTTAAATGTTTCGATGATGCAATTCAACTTGAACCAGAGTGGTTTGCGGCTTGGGCTAATCGAGCTTGCCTTGAAAAAGAAGAGGGTGATTGGGAAACAGCCCTTCAAAATTATAATAAAGCACTTGAATTTGATCCCAGTAGTGCTGAGATTTGGTTTGAGAGAGCAGAATTGGTCTCATGTATGAAAGATGAAGGAAAGACTAGAGAAGACCTTATTAATGCATATAATGATCTAATCGCAAAATGTATACCTGATGACTATTATTATCCAATGGCTCTCTATCTGAGATCTGGAGAACTCTATATGCTGGGTCGCTATGACGAAGCTCTCAAGAGTTATGACTCTACCCTAATCATAGATCCAGATAATAATGATGCTTGGGAAGAAAAAGGCAATTTATTTAAAGAACTTGGCAGAATTGAAGAATCAGAAGTTTGCTATGCAAAAGCAAGAAGTATCTTGAGAGAAATAGAAAAAAAATGCGTTGAATTGCTTCGTAACCTTGGACGTTATGACTTGATTGATCGTAACTGGAAGAATCTGATTGAGAGACATATCTCAATATTACCTAAACTTAATTTCTCAGAAGATGGAAATAAAATTAATCATGATGAGATCATATACGCTTTAGCTAAGATTACTCTAGCTATTGGATTACAAGTACATATTGGCAAAAAAGAACAGAGTACAAGCACTTGGAACGGTGAAGCATTTAGGAATTTATCTTTATCCAACTTACCTATTCAAAAAACATTAAAAGATTGGGAAAGAGATAAAATTCAGCAAATAGATTTAATATGGTTCGACTCCTCAAATGATCCTGTTTATGCCTTTGAAGTAGAGACCACAACAACCATCGTGTCAGGTATTGATCGCTTTATAGAATTACTAAAAATCTATCCAAATATGGCAAAAAAGATAGTATTAATTATCCCGCCCAAACGATTAAACAAAATAAATAAACTACTTAAGGAATCTCACTACATTGGACTTCCTTTATATATGGAAAATAAGTTGATGTATTGTCTTAGCGATCATATTTCCCAGATATATCAGAATCTATCAGATAAGACCAATCTCGATTTACAAAAAGTTTTAGAAACGATATCGAACTTTATTGTTAGCCCAAATACTTCTGAATAATTGTTGAGCTTTAAATCAGGAAATGTGGAATTTGATGGCGATCGCTAGTCTTGGCATAGTTACAAAATATAACTGTGAGGATTTTGTGTTGTGTTCTGATTAAAATAAAGACTCTTAAGCTTCCATCCCAAGTGAAGCTATGGCATCGTTCACTTTCACCATAAGTATCATCGGATCAATAGGTGAAGTAGTAAAACCACACTTCTCATAAAACTGCTTTGCCTCTTCCGAAATAGCATTTACGAGAATTGCCCGAATGGGTGTGACCTTGACTAAATACAGAAATAATGGGATAACAATAAATAAAATAG
>CAZLKI010000247.1:0-4576 GCA_964560035.1 uncultured Synechococcus sp. | reverse complement strand
CCAAGTAGCTCTTTAGCATGGAAGGATATAAATTCTAAGGATTTAGAGATCGTTCGGCTAATTGCCCAAGGTGCTAGTAACCGCGAAATTGCTCAGGCTCTCTTTATTGCCGAAAAAACCGTTAAAAACCGCATCACTAATATTTTGAGTATCTTAAACCTGCGCGATCGCACCCAGTTAGCAATTTTAGCTTTACAAAAGGAATGAAGCAAAAGGAATAGTAATCTTAGCGAGAAATTTGGACGATGGTGGCAGGAGTTACCCGAGCAAATATAGCTCTAATATCTTCTTTATACATGCGCAAGCAGCCATGAGAAGAGGCTTTACCGACAGAATCGCGTTGTGATGTAGCGTGAAATCCCGACCAATCTTTGCCATTTGTCCAAAAACCAATCCAATAGCCGCCTAAAGGATTATCAGGATCGTTAGCTTTAATGACATCGCCTGTAAACGGATTTTTCCAAGCAGGATTGCGAATAATTTGGACAGCACGGTAAGAACCCAAAGGAGTCTCCCAGCCCGCTCGCCCTACGCCTATGGGATAAGTTTTGAGCTTTTTGTTACCCTGATAAGCGACCACCAACCGCTTGCTGAGACTAACTTTAAGGTGAGTTATGATCTCTTTTGAGGTAAAATCGGTAGCATTAAATAACCGAGTATTAGGACTGGGAATAAAGTTAGAGTTAATTTTAGGTAATTGCCCTGTATAGACTAAAGATTGATAGATTAAAGCCGATAGTTCAGCCTTGGTAATAAAACTATTGGGATTAACTTTTTGGACATTGGGATAGTTAACTACGATCTGTTTGTCAGTTAAAGCTGCAATAGAAGCGATCGCCCAGTCTGGAATTAAACCAGCATCCGTATACATGGAAAATAGCAAAATCTTGGGATCTAAAATTTTGGGATCTAGCTGAGAATTTGATAGTGAATTTACAAGTGAGTTCTTTAATGAATTTGTTATAGAATTTCTAGGCACACCTAATCCATTTGCAATTGCCACCATTGCCTGCGATCGCTTGATATATTCATTAGGACGAAATGAGCCCAGATTACCAACCATAAAACCTTTACTATAAGCACTTTGAATAGCCTCGGCTGCCCAGAAATTAGCAGGAACATCATTAAAAGCGATCGCAGATCTTACTGTGGGTTGAAATGGAAACGACCGATCCAAAATCACAGCAAATTCGGCACGGGTAATTTTTCGATCTGGTTCAAAGTTTTCAGACTTACTAATAAGATTGCGATCGGCGAGTCCTTGAATAAAAATCTTTGCCCAATGATTTTGAACAGCTTTTAAATAGGAGAGATCTGGGCGGGAATTACTAACATCCCTATTGGTATCCTGCACAGGAAATTGTTTGATCTCAGCTTTTAAGCTGGCTGGCTTTTGGGCAATTATAGGTATACCTGCCGTCGCACTTGCCGCACTAACCATCTCACTATAAGATGGCACCACTGAAACGGATGTAAAACTGATTACTGCTGTAGAAAGCAAGAAATAATTCACAAAACTTAGCATTAACCGCATAAAAGCCATTTCACACTAACTATATTCACCTGTTATATTAACAGTAGTAATGATAAGTGTATCTCTACCGATTAGTACCAACCTATCAAATCAGTTAATCAAAAAGCAAATGAATGATTTTGGAGAAAATTCTGATTGGGAAAATTTAGTAGCTCTCAGTGACGATGAGCTAGAGGCTGCCCTAGCCGAGCAAAAGAGACATTCTCATGTTAAAACAGCCAATGATCCCGATAAGAATATTAAAAACATCAATTTAGTTGATTTAAATGAAGTGACTCTGGACATTCCGCAATCAACATTACAGCCAAATGGTGGATTTAATTTCGACCAAATCGATATGAATTGGGATTATTTAATCGAACAAGAATCAACACCAGAAAATAGCGGTAAATCTACAAATAAAAATACAGAATATCCCAATTGGGAACAAGTAAATGGAACCGAGCCGCGATCGCAGGCGACCCAAGATTGGGAGACTACCAGTGATGATATTAGTAGCAAAGTTAGTGAATCGACCAATAATGCCATGACTGAAGGTTGGGAAAAAGCCAGCGATGAAGTGAACACCGAGTTTATGAAAGAATGGGAAGAAAGTGCAGCTAAAATTTCAGAACATCCCACTCCAAATTTGAATATAGATCCAGATTTGAATATAGATATGGAGGACGTAGATTATCTCGATTGGGAACAGGCGATCGCCTCTACAGACATAAACACGGATAACAATTTAGAAGCAGTAATTCCAGACTGGGAGATAGACAATAATATTCCTCCAGAACCCAATTATATGATGATAGAAGGTTGGGAAAAAGCCAGCGATGAAGTAAACACCGAGTTTATGAAAGAATGGGAAGAGAGTGCAGCCCGAATTTCGGCTCTTACTGGTATAGATTTATCCGAAGGTGATTCTTTAGAAAATATACCCCCAGAAAAAGCTTTAGTAAATGGTTTTAATCCCGCTCCCGCCCGACACGATCGCAATCTAGAAAAAATTAACTCCGAGAAAATTAAGCCAGAGAAAATTAATCTAGAGAAACCAAATCTAGAGAAACCAAATCTCAACCACTTGCCCCCAACGGTATCTGACGAATCCGGACCTCTTCCCCCATTACCAGTTTTACAACCAAAGAAAAGGCAACCCAAAAAATCTACTACCGCACCTGACTTAGATTGGTTTGAAAAATATCACGATCGCTCCCAAGATAGTTTGGGGGAGATTCCAGACAAAATTCCACCCGAACCAAATTCCGCCTATCATTTCGATCGACTTGCGGAAGAGATTTGTGAAAACGATCAATTTAGCTGGACAAGCTTAAACCAAAAAGCTCAAAGTCAACCTGCATCCCCTACCCCTAGAGTCTGGAATCCAGATGGGAAAATTTTAATTGACTTAGGCGAAGAGGAGCAAGTGGAATCTACCGCAGTCTGGAATTATAATCCACCCAAATCTTTTACTGAAGCTGAGACGGGAGCTTCGGAATCAGGAAAACCTCGTCTCGATTTAAAACTTTCTCTCACCCAGTTATGGCAAAAATTTAAGGTTCCGATCGCCGCGATCGCAGTTTTAGGTGGGTTATTTGCAATTTATTCTATGCCATTTGTAAATAGAGCCGTAACTGAAACAGGCTTGAAATGGCAATTATTTAAAGATGCCAGTTATAAAGATCTTGCAGGGATCAACTTTCAAGCTGCAAAGTTAGAAAAAGTAAACTTTAGCAATACTAACCTCCAGAATGCCAATTTTAAAAAAGCTAACTTAGCAGGTGCCAGCTTGAATGGTGCCAATCTTAAAGGAGCTAACCTAATTGGAGCCAACCTTAGAGCCGTAGACCTTAAAAATAGCAAAATCGAATTAAAAGGTGAACAAGCGACAAAACTCGATCCAAGTGATTTGCTGATGTGGAGAATTATCAACCGACCCTTAGCAGGTAGAAATCTAAGCAGACAAAACTTAGATGGGTTTTTCTTGAGTACAGCCAATTTAAAAAAAGCTAATCTGTCCGAAGCGAAGTTGGCGTGGGTCAATTTTGTCAATGCCGATCTAGCGGACGCGAATCTTTCAGGTGCAGATCTTACAGGTACAAATTTTTCGGGTGCTGACCTAAAAGGCGCAAACTTGGATGGTGCTAAATGGGCTAAGTTTGCGCCTAAAACCAGTAGTACTACCACTTGTATCAATGGCAAGCAAGGACCTTGTAAGTTTTAGCTCTTATCTTTAAAGAAGTTGAGCCTAATTAAGATCGAGTTTTGGGGACTGCTTGCCCTCAGATTTTTTATAAACTGATTGATTGCATGAGGTTTTTGTAAATCTTGCACGATCCAGTCAATTAACCAAGGTGTAGTCATCGCGACCCAAATAATTTGTCCATAATGGCTGTGGATATTTGCCAAAACGATCGCACTTGTAATACTCAAACTCATTCCTGCTGACAAATTGAGAGATCCCAACAAAGTCGTTGCCAAAACGATCGCCCCCCCATCAATAACAATACTTAGAACTAAATCTAATCCCGATGACGGAGATAGCAGAATAGAGATCGCCTTAATTATGAATATGCCACTGGCAATTGTCCGTTGGGGCGGGAACCAATCTAGTCGCTTTTGCCTTACTTTTGTCTGAATTTCCCATAGCGATCGCAGGACATTAAGTGCCAAAAGAGCTTTACCATCTTGATTGAGCAGATCTAAAATTTTTTGCTTTAAGTCTGTAATCTCGATTGCGGGACTTTCCCAAATTTCTTGAGCGCGATCGGCATACTCCAAACGGACTCGGCGCGGCATCGGGGCAGCACTGGTAAAAATGATTTCATCGGTGGATATTAAGGCTTGTAATTCTGGATCTTGAAGAGCTTGATAAATTAGTTGCCGATCGCGCTGAGGATAAAGATCGACTTTATTACAAATCAATAAAATGGGCTTATATGCCTGTTGGAGTTGGGCGATCGCTTCTAGTTCCAGACGAGTTAGATCTCCTGCCGTGACAAATAAAATTAAATCTGCTTGGCGGGCGGCGGCGATCGCTATTTTTGCCCTCAATTCTCC
>CAZLKI010000246.1:0-4598 GCA_964560035.1 uncultured Synechococcus sp. | reverse complement strand
CAGAACGCGATCGGTTTTTCACAGAGCAATTAGCTGAACGTGATAGACAAAATGCAGAGCGAGATCGCCGTGAAGAAGATCGTGAAGAGCGGATGGAATTGATGATGATTGGGATCAATGCCTTGGTTGAATCTTCAATCGAGTATAAACGCTGGAAAGTTGAAACCGACCAACGGTTTGATATTCTCTTACAAGAGATCAGGGCAACCAATCAACGAGTGGCTGTGTTAGAAAATCAGTGATAGAACCTGAAAGGCTTATGCTCCGAGGTCAAATCAAGTTTAAGGGCAACTATTCAAGTTCAAGCAGATAGCTTAAATCTTTAAAATTGCTAATTGAGTTCTCACTAGGTGGTGAATTTCCAGAGCGATCGAGCCAAATTCCTCTGAGATTATTGTCTATAGGATTAGCATTTTTAGCTCCTTCATAGTCTTCTTTAAAACTATCGCCAATGTGCCAAAATTTTTGGGCGCAGAAATTTTGTTTGGAGTTATTTGTTTTAGAACGATGCTTGGAGATCGCCGCTTGAAAAATCTGAGGATCGGGTTTAGCGGCTCCAACTTCGGTAGAAATTGTGACAGAGGTAAAAAATTTATTAAGTTCTAAGCTGGCTAAAACTGGATGGATGCGGGAATCAAAATTAGAAATTATGCCTAATTCAATGCTTTGATTTTGGAGATAATTTAAGGCTGGAATCACATCGTCATAGATATACCAAGCATCGGGCGTAGCAAAAAAGCTATACATATCACTAAAATAAGCATCAAAGTCTTCAAATAAGTCAAAAGCTCCAACTTGGGTGAAGGTAGATTTAGCAATTTCGTGCCACCATTGGTATTCGTACTTGGGTACTTCTAGTTGCGGGACATTTGGAAATGCAATCTTAGGCGCAGTCTTAAAGTTCTGGATAAATGCTCGATCCAAGGCTTCACAATCTGCAATCACATTAAACTTTTGGGCGATCGCCCCGTATATTTGCCCCACACTACCTTTAACTCCAAAGAGCGTGCCCACGGCATCAAAAAAAATTACATCGGAAAAAAACATTAGTTGGTAAGATACATTAGGCTCAAAATCAAGTTTAATCATATACTGCATCGTAAATTAGCCAAGATGTCAGCGAAATTAGATCGGTAAAATTAAATCAGAATTTGTTTGAAGTGGTGATGAGGAATTATGAAAAAAAACGCATACTGTGTATTTTATAAGTTGAGCTTAGTATTGGCAACACTCCCAGCGTTATCGTCATCGGCTCTAGCGCAACCTGTATCCCCGCCATCGGTTCCATTAGGATCTCCTACAAGTCCTGCCGCCTTAAATTCCACATTTAACCCCTTAATCAACGTCGGACAAAGGGAAGACTTAGGAAAATACACTCTAGGATCTGGAGATATTATCAAAATCGATATTTTTAATGTCCCCGAACTCAGTGGCACTCAAACCGTTGCCCCAGACGGTACCATTACCATTGCCCTTATTGGAGCGATCAGAGTCGAAGGCTTAACGATCGAACAAACCGCCAGACTGCTAGAGAAAAGACTATCGCCGTTTTTAGTGCGTAAAATCGTCAATGTTTCCTTAGTTGATCCGCGTCCTCTCAATATTGCCGTGGTGGGAGAGGTAAACCGACCCGGTACTAGGATTTTAACTTTTTCGCGATCTACAGCTACAGGCAGAGATGCCCAGTCGGCAACCATCACACGGGCGATCGAGGTGGCAGGTGGTATTACTCAACAGGCAGACATTAGCAATATTCAAGTTTCGCGGGTTGGATCGGGGGGACTTCGTCGCATTATTAAAGTTGATTTACTTAACCTTTTGCGTCAAGGTGACATTAATCAAGATCTAAAGCTGCTGGATGGAGATTCAATTTTTGTACCGGGATTGGCAGATGCCACTGCTACCCAGCCTAGACAAGTGGGTGCTGCGTCCTTTGCGCCTGATAGTTTTTCGATTCAAATTACCGTATCGGGCGAAGTCAATCGTACAGGTCCTCAGACTTTAACTTATGCGCGTAATGCTGGTCAAGTTGCTTCAACCGTTGGGCAAACTACCGTTACTAATCTTCTGCCTACGGTAAGTAGAGCTTTACAGCAAGCGGGCGGCATCACCCAAAGAGCAGATGTGCGAAATATTAAAATCATTCGGACTAATGTGGGGGGCGAGCGAATTGTTCTAAATGCTAATTTATGGGAGCTAATTGATAAAGGTGAGTTAGCACAGGATATTCGCCTGATTGACGGAGATTCGGTTTTGGTTTCGATCGCTGCGGCTCCAAATACGGCTGAGTTTGGGCAGATTGCTAAAGCTGTGTTTTCACCATCAGTAATTAATGTCAGAGTTATCGGTGAGGTTGTGCGCGGTGGCACAATTCCTCTCACACCTAATGCTCCCTTTACCGAGGCGATCGCTGCCGTAGGCGGTTTGACAAATAGTGCTGATTGGCGCAGTGTAGAACTGTATAGAATTAATCCAGATGGTTCTTTAACCCAGAGAAGATTAGTAGCAGACTTAGCATTACCAGCTAATGAAGCGTCTAATCCCAGTTTGCGCGATCGCGATGTAATTGTCGTACGTGATTCCTTTGGTGCCAGCTTATTAAATTCTGCCCAAAGAGCAGTTGGTTTGATTGCTCCGTTTATTACCCTTTCCAACTTATTCAATAGATAGTTTTACCCAAGGATTTATCCCAAAGAATTATGCGAATTTTAGTGACTGGTGGTGCTGGTTTTATTGGTTCTCATCTGTGCGATCGCCTGATGGCATCTGGACATGAAGTTATTTGCCTAGATAATTTTTATACAGGTCATAAGCGTAATATTCAACATCTGCTAAACCAGCCGAACTTTGAATTAATCCGCCACGATATTACCGAGCCAATTCAACTCGAAGTAGACCAGATTTATCACCTTGCCTGCCCCGCCTCACCCGTGCATTATCAATATAATTCCATCAAAACCCTTAAAACTAATTTCATGGGGACGATGAATATGCTGGATTTGGCAAAACAGGTACAAGCAAGATTTTTAATGGCATCGACTTCGGAAGTTTATGGCGATCCAGAAATCCATCCTCAAACTGAAGACTATTGGGGCAATGTCAATCCGATTGGTATCCGTAGCTGCTATGACGAGGGTAAGCGCATTTCTGAAACCCTAGCCTTTGATTATCATCGTCAAAATGCTGTGGATATTAGAGTTGCCAGAATATTTAATACCCACGGTGCCAGAATGCTGGAAAATGACGGGCGCGTTGTCAGTAATTTTGTGGTACAAGCTCTTAAAGGCATTCCTTTAACTGTCTATGGTGATGGCTCTCAAACTCGGAGTTTTTGCTATGTATCCGATCTGGTAGAAGGACTGATTAGACTGATGAATGGTGAATATATCGGACCTGTAAACTTAGGTAATCCTGGCGAATATACGATTCTGCAATTGGCATCGACAATCCAGAAAATGGTTAATCCTGATGTCGAGATTGTGTTTAAACCCCTACCCCAAGACGATCCTCGCCGCCGTCAGCCTGATATTTCCAAAGCAAAACATTGGCTAGATTGGGAGCCTAAAGTACAGTTAGAAGAAGGTTTAGCGATGACGATCGCCTACTTTAGAGAATATTTAACCAGCCAAAACTAATAGTCGGAGTTATCAAAAGTAAATTAGCTATAAAAAGGATAAACTATGCGCGTTTGTGTAATTGGTACGGGATATGTAGGATTAGTGACAGGTACTTGTTTGGCACATATTGGGCATGATGTCATTTGTGTTGATAACAATGAAACTAAAGTCAAATTAATGGCTTCTGGACAATCTCCAATACACGAGCCGGGATTGCCTGAAATCATGCAGTCAGCGATCGCCCAAAATCGTATAAGTTTTACTACCGATATTGCCGCAGGTGTAGAGCATGGTGAGATTTTATTTATTGCCGTTGGAACGCCTTCACTCCCCGATGGACAGAGCGATACCCGTTATGTCGAGGCTGTAGCCCGCAGTATTGGTTCCCATCTTAAGGGTGGTTATAAAGTAATCGTCAATAAATCTACAGTCCCGATCGGTTCTGGGGATTGGGTACGAATGATCGTTTTAGATGGCATGGCAGAAAGTCCAACAAATGTAAAATCTGAACTGCAAAAATCTGAATTACCAGAATTTGATATTGTTAGCAATCCTGAATTTTTACGCGAAGGTGTCGCCGTTTATGATACTTTTAACCCCGATCGCATAGTTTTAGGTAGTACCAGCGATCGCGCGCTCAACCTCATGGAAAATCTCTATGCGGATATTATCAATCGCAAATTTGCCTACCCCGAAAACCAAAACCTGCCCTCCGTGCCTGTGGTCAAAACCGATATTAGCTCTGCGGAGATGATTAAATATGCAGCTAATGCATTTCTGGCAGTCAAGATTAGTTTTATTAATGAAGTTGCCAATATTTGCGATCGCGTTGGGGCAGATGTCACAGAAATTAGTCGCGGCATTGGACTAGATTCTCGAATTGGACAAAAGTTCTTACAGGCAGGGATTGGCTGGGGCGGCTCGTGTTTTGCCAAGGATGTCTCCGCTTTGATTCACACCGCAGGAGACTATGGCTACAGT
>CAZLKI010000245.1:0-4638 GCA_964560035.1 uncultured Synechococcus sp. | reverse complement strand
GGTAAGTTCGGGACTTCCGAAGCGTATAGAGTTTTGAACTTGTAGGCTTTATACGCTTCAGGTACATTAATAGATTGGGCGATCGCTTGCTCTTTAGATAAACCTCTGGCTTTCCAACTAAGTGCTAATTTCTCTAGATCGTTGAAATATCTTTGTAATTCTTGAAGTGAGGTGCGATCGCCAACTTCGCCATGACCGGGTACAACTTTTGCTTCTGGATAGGTAGAAATTAATCGATATAAAGTTCCTTGCCAAGCTTGAATATCACCGTCTCCCACAAAAGGTATTCTCTGGTTAAATAAAATATCGCCAGTAAATAAAACTTTAGCATCAGGAACATAGGCGACTATATCAGTGCCATTAGAGTGTCCTTCCGCCCTTTCGATTTTGACTAGGCGATCGCCTAACCAAATATTAGTTTCACTGTTAACAATCAAATCGGGAGGAGTAGGATTAGGGTCTTGAGCATTAGCACCTTTACGATTTAGCATATTCTCCCGAATTATCCCCCGTCCGACGATCGGAATGCTTAAGGATCTAGCGGCAGCATTACCACCCGTGTGATCGCTGTGAAAATGAGTATTTAGAACGTATTTAATGGGCTTATCAGTCAGGGTTTTCACGGTTGCAAACATCAGGTTTGCTAAAGCTGGAGTTTGAAAAGGGTCAATAACTAAGACGCTATCGCTACCAATCACGATGCCACCATTACAAATTGCCAAGTCATTACTAGCGGGAGGGAAGTCAATACTAGAAATTAAGCTATATACTCCAGAGCCTACTTCTTGAAGCTTTAAACCTGCTTTGATCAGTCCAGCCTTAACATCAATCGCAGCTGGCTGGGGAGCGTTTTGGGCGACGGATACATTAAACTCATGCCCGCCCATTATTATTCCCAACGACACTAAGCTCGCTAAAATTACACCCGCTAATTTTTTAATCATACTTATTCTCTAAAATTTCAGTAGTTAAGGCGATTCAGGGGACAATTGTAGAGTTTAATTAACTCACAAAAAAAGAGACCCGAACGCTACGCCTATCTCAAGCATCCCTTAGTGCTGCTGTTTCATTCCTGACACGGTTCGGGCGTTGCGATCGCATAGATTCGGATCGAATATCACTTTAACATTAATCCACAGACATATAAAATATTAGATTATAACCAAGTAAATTTAATTTGAGAAGAGTACGAATTGGATCTACAAATTGGATCGAACGAATTAAGGATTATTTTAATTTTTAGAGCGATCGCTCTTAGCCATGAGTTTAGTGTGTTAGATTTTGCTAACAAGGTATTATTCTCTAGTTCATTGTCAGATTCATGCAGCAGCTAACTTATTTAGAAATCCCAACTCCAGATACAAATGCGGTTAAGGAATGGCTTCGCGATCGCTTTATTTTGACTGAAGGTAAGAAGGTGTTAACAACCGATGGATTTCTAATCGAATCACTAAAAGAATCGAAAGTTCCAAAGAATGTTCGAGAAAAAGCCCCAGAGAATGCCCAGATCTGCGTGTTTGTGTGGTCGTTGCAACGTACTACCTATTTAAAAGCTTTCAGATGGACTGAAACTGTTTTAGAGCACGAGCAAAAAATTTTGAAGCATCTTACCGCCCAAATCAGAAAGGCATTTCCGCCAACTTATCCAGTCTTAAAAGAGGCGATCGCGACCGATCTAGCTGAGGGGATATCAATTTTTGCGGCGCTAGAAGCTGATTATCCACTTACGGTTAAATATTTTCAAAAATTACCTAACGGTGAATACGATCTGAATCGGGTGTATTGGTGGGAAAAACGATGGCGAGATAGCGTATGTAATCCCCAGCAGCCCAAGCAAATAATTAGTCGCGATCGCAATCGAGATATCATATCTAACTACGATTTAATCTATATTGGCGGGGCATTGGGTATAATTCACGCGGCAATGATGGCTAAGTTGGGATATCGGGTGTGTTTAATCGAACGGCTGCCTTTTGGACGGATGAATCGCGAATGGAATATCTCTAGGGCGGAGTTTCAAGGATTAGTCGAATTTGGACTATTTACCCAAGCTGAGTTTGAGAGCGTGATATTGCGTGAATATGAGGATGGATTTAACAAGTTTTTTGATGGGAATAATCCTGATAATGCTAAAGCTGATGTTTTACATACGCCTACGGTTTTGAATGTGGCGATCGCTTCGGAAAGATTATTAAAGATTTGTGGAGAAAAGTTAAAAGAGTTTGGTGGTGAAATCTTCGATCGAACTGAATTCGAGGAAGTAGTAGTTAGCAATAATGCCGTTACGGTTAAAGCCCATAATCTGATCACTCACGAAAACCTAGAGCTGAATGGCAGGTTGTTAATCGATGCTATGGGGTCTGCCAGTACGATCGCCCAGCAAATTAATCATGGCAAAGCCTTTGATAGCGTCTGTCCGACTGTAGGTGCGGTTTTAGAAGGGATAGATCCGAGCGTGTGGGATCGAAAATATGGCGATGTTCTCTTTACCCATGGTGATATTTCGAGGGGCAGACAACTAATTTGGGAGCTTTTTCCGGGAGCCAATAATGAAATTGCCGTATATCTATTTCACTATCATCAAGTTAATCCTGCCAACCCTGGCTCATTACTCGAGATGTATGAGGATTTCTTTAATATTTTGCCCGAATATCGGCGGTGCGATCTGGAAAAACTGGTGTGGAAGAAGGCAACTTTTGGTTATATTCCAGGGCATTTTAGTTTAAGTAGCAATGCTAGACAAGTATCTTTCGATCGGTTGTTGGCAATCGGCGATGCTGCGTCTTTACAGTCGCCATTGGTATTTACGGGATTTGGCTCTTTGGTGCGTAATCTGCCCCGTTTAACCAATCTCTTAGATACCGCCCTCAAGCATGATTTAGTCACTGCCGACCAGTTACAGCATATAACGGCATACCAAAGCAACGTAGCGGTAACTTGGTTATTTTCTAAAGGGATGATGGTGCCTACGGGTAAAAGTCTTCCTCCAGAGCGCATTAACTCCATGCTCAATTCATTTTTTGGCGTAATGGCAGAGCAAGAAGGAAGTATTAGCGACCGCTTTATCAAAGACCGATTAGACTGGGGAATGTTTAACCGTTTGGCAATTATCGCCGCTTTTAAGAATCCTAAAATTATTAGTTGGATTTGGCAGATGGCGGGTACCCAAGCTATGGCGCGATGGCTACTAAGTTACTTTGGGTTTACGGTAGATGCGATTTTACATTTGCTCTTGGGAAATTGGCTGCCCAAATATTTAAGTAAAAATCAAGCTTGGCTAGAGTCTAAATATCCTAAGTTGTGGCTATCGCTATTAAGCTGGAGCTATAGGATTAGCTACTCTCTTGGGAACCCTAACTCTTCAGATTTCAACATGAAACGTTAAAAGAGAGTTTGAAATTTCTAATTTTTTAAGCAGGCAGGGTAGGGTTTTGGTATATTAATAAGCTTGGTACATTAAAAATACTAATACGACCTCGCTATTATCAAAAATTATGCAGGCATCCCTCAGACAGCAATTACTAGACACCAAAAAATGCGTGGGATGTTACCTAGAACATATAAATTTAATGTATGCCGACTTAAGTAACTCCGATCTCAGAAACTCAATTTTAAGTGGCGCGAATCTCAGTTCTGCCGACCTTAGGGATGCCAGATTGATGGGAGCAGAGTTAGTCTATACCAATTTAATTGGTGCTTACTTAATTGGTGCCAACCTGAGTAATGCTGATTTAAGCGGTTCAAATTTAGTGGGTGCCAATTTGCGATCGATTAACCTTAATGATGCCGATCTTAAAGGTGCCGATTTGAGTGAAACTATTCTCAGAAACTCTAGAATGGTGGGCGTAAATTTATCTAGTAGTAATCTGAGTAGCGCAGATTTAGTCTATGCAAACTTAGAAAATGCCGATATCAGACAAGCTAATTTGAGTAATACTGATTTGATCTATGCCAACCTTAAAAATGCCAATCTCAGTGGAGCTAATCTCAGTGGTGCTAATTTAAGTGGTGCTAATTTGACGGGTGCTAATTTGAAAGATGCTATTTTGCACAAAACTAAGTTCAGTAATGCTGTTTTAAAGTCTACAGATTTTAGCGGAGCAATTTTAGTTAGAGCTAATTTAATTGGAGCAGATTTAACAGGTGCGGATTTTAGCGGTGCGGTTTTAGTTCATGCCACGACGATTGGAGCAATTCTATCAGAGGTAAATTTTTGTGAGGCAACTATGCCTGATGGCTCTCAGTTTAAGGAGGGCTGTATGGGCGATCGCCATCATGTCAAAACTATTTCAAATCCCCAGCTTTAATATTCAAGAGCTAATCAGACTTTTTAATAAAAATCAAATTGGTATTGATGTGGGATTGGAATATTTCTGTACCGATTCCAAGGCTAATACTGTTGAGAATCCCAGATTACTTAGAAAATCAGAACGTAGACTTAAAAAGTTGCAGTGTAGATTTTCCAAGACTAAGAAAGGATCAAATCGCAGGATAAAAGCACAGAAACGATTAGCATTGAAGCATTTGCAAGTCAGCAGATAACGTAAAGATTTTGTAGGTAAAACTGTAAGAGCGTTAGTTCAAACTAATAGTTTGATAGTTTACGAAGATTTGCAAGTCAGGAATATGGTTAAGAAT
>CAZLKI010000244.1:0-4675 GCA_964560035.1 uncultured Synechococcus sp. | reverse complement strand
TGTAAGTCGATCTGGTAAGTTGTCTCGTTGAATTAGGAATCCCCGTGCTTTAGCACGAGGAGTGTCAATTACTCTGGTCTATCTTCAATCACGCGATCGATTAATCCATAATTTTTAGATTCTTCTGCCGATAGAAAATAATCACGATCCATATCGCGTTCAATTTTTTCAAGCGGCTGCCCCGTTCGAGTAGCATATTCTAGGTTTAATTGCTTTTTAATCCGCACAATTTCCCTAGCTTCAATCTCAATATCGGTAGCTTGACCTCTGGCTCCTCCCATTGGTTGATGGATCATAATCCGCGAGTGAGGTAAAGCAAAGCGTTTGCCCTTTGTGCCTGCCATCAGTAAAAAGGAACCCATCGAAGCCGCGAGTCCTACACAAATTGTCGTTACATCGGATTTTATATGCTGCATCGTATCAAAAATCGCCATGCCCGCAGTTACAGAACCACCGGGAGAGTTGATATACAGGCGAATATCTTTGGTCGGATCTTCGGAATCGAGATAGAGCATAACCGCCACAATTTGGTTGGCAATTTCATCATCTACTTCTTTACCCAAGAAGATAATACGTTCGCGATAGAGCCGATTATAAATATCGATCCATTGGGTATATGGATCGCCGGGCATTTTATACGGAACTTTGGGAACTCCAATTGGCATAGTTTTATGTATGTTTTAAGTTTTATCTATACAAAAGAAAATTTGAAGAAAATTTAGTGAAGCGATTTAATTGAGATTTTGCACTTATCAATCGCTCTCAACGAATTTAGATAGCAGCAACAGGAAGAGCTTTAGGTAGATCTTTACGACTTTCTAAAACCCTATCGATCAATCCGTATTCCTTTGCTTCTTGTGCGGTCATATAAAATAACCGATCCATATCCTTAGACAATTTTGCTTTAGATTGACCGGTGTTAGCGGCAAAAACATCCAGCATAGTATCTCGGTTTGCCAATACTTCCTTTGCCCGAATTTCAATATCGGTTGCCTGTCCTCTAGCATAGCTTTTTGGTTGGCGCAAAACTATACTGGCATTGGGTAAGCTGGCGCGTAGTCCTTTAGTTCCAGAGGATAACAGCATTGCCGCAGCCCCGATCGCCGTACCAATACAAATAGTATGAATGGGTGGCTTGATATAACGCATGGTATCGCCAATCGCAAAAGCCTCGGTTTCAAAGCCTACGGGCTCTCCATCTTCTCTACCCGTACCTGTAGAGTTGATATAAATGTATATTGGTTTTTCGGGGTCTTCGTATTGTAAATAAAGTAACTCGGCAGTGATTAGCTCGGTAACGGCGGCAACCAAAGGTAAACCAATATAAACAATCCGTTCTTTAAGGAGTAGGGAGGGTAAATCAGGGGGAGGAGAACGAAAGTTTGTATCTCCGTAGTAACCTGCTTGAACAGCTTGATTCATCGTCTTGTTTGGTGAGTGAATATTTCTAAGCTTATCATAGGGATTTGCTAGTGATTTTACGGAATTGCAGCTTAAATGTAGGGTTATCCGTCTACTGGTGAAGATTGTAAAGAATCTGCCCACTGCTGAGGCGTAAAAGTAGAGAGGGATAAGGCATGAATGGTTGTCTGCATTTCTGTGGCTAGAGACGCATAAACCAGCCGATGTTGTTGCATTAGGGTTTTACCAATAAAGATTTCAGATACAATAACCGCCTCATAGTGACCGCTGCCTTGAGGGCTCTGCTTGTGATGTTTGTGGCGATCGCTTTGATCGGTGATTTTAACGATATTAGCTTGAAGCTTTTCGGTCAGCGTTTCTTGGATTTTAGAGATTAGATTTGAGCTTTGGTTTTGAGTTAGATCGGGCATGGCATTAATTTTTAATCAAATTCTACTGATTTATTTTTGTTGGTCTAGTCGGGGTTGAAAGTTTGGCAGCGATCGCCCCGCCAATAAATCCCGATAGATGTCCTTCCCAAGAAATACCCGTACTACTAGGCAAAATACCCCAGATCACTCCACCATATAAAAAAGCGGCAAGAAAAGATAGAGAAATTGCGGCAAAACTCCGTTCAAAATAGCCCCTAAACAGTAAAAATCCTAAATACCCAAATATGACACCACTGGCACCAATATGCACCGAGTTAGGTCTACCCAACACCCATGTCCCTACACCTGTAGCTAAAGCTGCTACAAACGAAACAAAGTAAAACTGCCTGAGTCCACGCAGCATAATAAACCAGCCTAGTACTAAAAATGGCATGGTATTAGCAGCAACATGGGGTAAGTCGCCATGCAAAAAAGGAGCAAATAAAATCCCTCGAAGTCCAATAATATTCTGAGGAATGATGCCATATTGATTTAATGATTGTCTGAGTACAAAAGTATCGACAATTTCTAAAAGCCAGATTAAAACTACAAAGCCACCTAAGATTCTTATATGGCTACTAATCTCACCGAAAATGGTTGGTTTTTGGTCGGTCATGTCTACACCTTTTTAGAAATTTATCTTAAAAACTTATAAATCAAGTAATCTCTCAAACAACATTTGGGAATGGGGGTGAAATCCCTCTAAGCTAAAGCTAAAATTTTACTAGGCATCGGGCAATCTTTGCTGTCTTAGTTTCCATAGTAATCCCGATAGCGAGTTGGTAAAAATGTGAGTGGTAACTGCGGGTAACAAGCTATTAGTGGCGATCGTTACCAAACCTAGTCCAATCCCAACCACAACTGCCCAACCTGCATATTGCCAATGTCTTAAGCTTGCCATGTGCAAAACTCCAAATATTAGGCTACTGACAACTAACCCTACGGCATTCATGCCAAAACTCGGTAATACCACTCCTCGAAATAGTAACTCTTCGCTCATACCAGGTAAGACTCCCAGCCAAATTATATCTACCAATTCCAGAGGCTTTAATACCATCTCAAGATATGTATTAGCAGCGATGCGATAATCAGCCCAGATTTCATAAATTACCGTACTGAGTAAAGTAATTAATATACCCAATCCTAGACCTAATGCTAAATTTATGGGCTGCCAAGTTAGCGGCACTGAAGCTACATCAAATAAAGATGTCCAAGTTTTAGCAACTACCATCATTACCACTGCTGAAACTGCCATACAGATTAAAACCTGCGATCGCGATAGAGTTGGCATGATTGGTTCGGTCATAGTTGATAGTATTTGGGAAAATAATGAACTGAGGTACTAATAACCAATAATACCCCGATTTCTTTATTAATGAGTGGATTATGATTTAGCCCTGACTAGCTTGCCTTCAGCATCGACATGAAGCCCGCATTCTTGATTACTTTGTTCCCACCACCATCTACCCGCTCGGAGATCTTCATCAGGGGCGATCGCTCTGGTACAAGGGGCGCAACCAATACTCGGATAGTTTTTATCGTGGAGGGCATTGTAGGGTAAGTTATGAGCGCGAATGTAGTCCCACACCCGATCGTTGCTCCAATCAATTAAAGGATTAATCTTGGCTATACCTCTGGCGGTATCTAATTCTACAACTTGCATTTCTTGGCGATTGCTGGTTTGATCCCGTCTCAGCCCTGTCATCCAAGCATCTAAACCCGATATTGCTCGACCCAGTGGTTCTACTTTACGAATATGACAGCAAAGTTTGCGATTTTCTACACTCTCATAAAAAAGGTTAATTCCGCGTTCTCGCACCATGTCTTGCACGGATTCGGTATCGGGAAACATCGTTCTGAGTTGTAATTGCGGATATTTTTTAGCGATCGCTGCCATGACATCATAGGTTTCAATCGGGAGCCTGCCCGTATCTAGGGTAAATACATAGGCATCGGGCTTAATCTGTGCCAGCATATCGATTAACACTATATCTTCTGCGCCAAAGCTAGAGGCTAGTCCAATTTTAGGAAATTTAGCGATCGCCCAAGAAATAATTTCCGTTGGAGTCGCGTTTTGCAACTGAGAAACCCAATTGGTAATTGCTTGAGGAATATTTAGTGAAATATCTAATGAAACATCTGAAGAAATTGGATCAGAGTTAGGTGTCGTAATAGTCATGTCAAAGTAAGTTTAAAGTAGTTCATAAATACGCAACTGTAATAATTAATCTAAATTGCGACCCATACAGATAAATCAAAGAAAGCTGCTGCAAAAGTTAAAACACAAGCAGTAGCAAAAAATGAATGATGAAATTATAGCGATTTATTGTCTGTGCGACGACATTCTCAAAGTAATGAATTATCAAGATAACCCATAGGTATAGATGAGTGATGCTGAAGTAATGACGACAGGGATAGTGGCAAGTTTATACTAGACTTGTTGGTAAATAAAACCAAAGTAGAAACTAAGGAAGACAAAAGTCTTAACTTCCGTTTCAGATTTATGCAGCCTCTAAGTAGAAGTTCCATAAACCAGCCGAAGTCACCATCAAATGGTCGTCAAAGTCTTTTTTGCGATTACGATCGCAATTCTACCCAACAACAAAAGCTCTCAAATGATTTGATTTGTTTTAATGGGCGATCGCTCGACTAATTTACTTCAACTTTGATCTCGATCAGGTTCAACTTTGACCTTCAGAGGGAGAATCTTGAGCTTATTTAGTCTAACTTTGAACTCGATCAGGTTAAAGTTTTAGCTTCGGAGGGCGATCGCTTCCTGTTTGGCTCCATGTAGACTATAAAAAGCTTCTTGCCACTGTTCGGAAAAGAATACGATCGAACCA
>CAZLKI010000243.1:0-4679 GCA_964560035.1 uncultured Synechococcus sp. | reverse complement strand
AAGGGACGACCGAGCAAATCAAAGCGGCAATTATTAAAGCTGGATATACCGTTGCTAATTAGTTGCAAATTAATTACAAGTTATACCGAAGCGATAAGTCCGTTCAGGTTATCTGCTCTTAACGGGAATTAGATAAACGAAAATGGTTAGCTTCGTTAGTAAGTCTGAATAGGTTATAGGCGATTCCTTTCAGGGTACGTTCCGCCGCAAAATTTAAGAATTGAGAAGCGATCCTTACACAATAAATCATTGGAGCGGACAGATATGATATTTTGGGTTTGAGTTGAGGGCGATCGCTTACCGCTCAATTCAGCCGTTATAATGATCACGGATCGCTCTTAAAACTTTAGGTATTAAGATTAAAATCGTTAAAAATAGCGAGTCAAAGCTAAGATTAAACCTGTCACACTCTATCAATATTATTCTCAATCAAGGTGGGTTGGCTGAAAGTTTAACGATTGGGAATATTTCAGGTAGTGAGTCATTTGCAAGAAATATTGCCGTTGATATTTGCAATTTTGGAGGATTTGAGTTTAGGTTTACAGAAGTGAAAGATCTTTCTTGAAATCATTGACTTCGCTGTTCTATTCCGAATAATTATTGGCTTTGCGATCGCAAAAGTTAAGAATTGAGAGACGATCGAGCATAACATTTTATCTGGACAGACCTTCTTGAAAAACATTTACGGCTTTCGCCAGCGATTCTTTTTTCTGCATTGCCAGGGTATTTCTTTCCCAGAAAAAACCGTCCGAATAACCTTGAATCGTTTTGTCGCATTCCGCCGTTTCCAATCTTTTCTCTGCCAGACAAGCGTATTCGTTATTCAACTCCACACCTAAATATCGCCTACCGAGTTTTTTAGCAACAACCGAAGTAGTGCCTGAACCAAGAAACGGGTCAAATATGACATCATTCAGTTTTGAACTTGCCAGAATTAGTTTCGCCAACAGTTTTTCAGGTTTTTGGGTTGGATGGTCAGTATTTTCAGGCATTGACCAGAACGGAATGCTAATGTCCGTCCACAGATTTGAGGGCGAAGTTAAGCGGAAATTTCCGTTTTCCTCTTCTTTCCAATCTTTCGGTTTGCCATTTTCTTTGTAAGGCGCGATGACTTTTCGCTTGAGTTTGACAGCTTCGGCATCGAAAAAATAATCATCAGAAACAGTGCAAAACCAAATGTCTTCCGAGCAATTTTTCCAATTAGCATTCGCGCCGCGACCTTTTTCTCGTTCCCAAGTAATTCGGTTTCTGATAGTAAAAAATTCGCGCAAAATCTTATAAATTGAAAGCGAAGACTCCCAATCTGAACATACATAAACGCTCGCCTGTGGTTTTAGCGTATGAACAATTTTTTCAAGCCAATTGCGCGTATAGTCCTCGTATTCATCAAAACTCTTTTTCTTAAAACTTTTGCCGTTGAATGACTTATTCAAATTATACGGCGGGTCAACTATCAACAAATCAACAAAATTGGGTGGAAGTAACAAAGCCGCTTCAAGCAAATCCTGATTTAGAGTTTTATTGATTACATCTGCGACTCTTGCCTTTTGAGATAAAGTCGCGAGAACTCTTGAATACTTTGCTTTATCTTCATTAGTTAAAATCAAAGTTCTGTTTCTCGGAGCTTTTTCCTTCATTATTTTTTGTTTATCAAGAATGCACATTATTCAAACGGTAGTCAAAAATTTCTAAACCATCGATGATGGCTTTCATAAAAACCGAGATGTTTATTTATCGTAGGTCTTTTAACATAAACGCGCTGTCGAACAAGTCAATCGTTAGCTACAGGTTAGTTAAAAGACCTATAAATTAATTACTTCACCATTCAACGAGGCAGATTTTTCCGCAGCACAGGCAACGGCTAGGGCATAGATTGCAGTTTCGGAATTGGTATAGAGCGGCGTACCGTTAAATAAATGCTCCAAAACATTTTCCGTATCCTGTTTGAATAATCCCCGTGGGGCATCGGCACTTAGGATCGTTTCCCCGTCCTCGGTGACTAATTTGCCTGTGTCTCCTGTAAATAAAATTGCGCCCTTACTACCTTGAATTTCTAAGCTACGTTCGGGTATCCAAAAACTTTCGCCTTTTTTATAGCTCACATCGGCGATCGCCACTTTTCCATGACCATGATCAAACCTTAACTGAGCATTACAAATACAAGAATTAAATCTGCGGGGTAAATCAGCACCGAGATAACTAACTTGACAAGAAACCGCACTAACCTGACCAAACATGACAGTGAGCCTGTGAATCCTAGACGTAGCAGCTACTAGCGGAAATCCAAATAACTCTGGCATATAAGCCCATTTGTCGGGAGCGGGGCTTTGGGGCGTGGTTGTAGCGTAGCGAATGTAAAAAGGATCGCCAATAGCAGGCAGGTTTTGCATGGCAATCTGATGGACTTTACCTAAAAGTTCGATGTGCTCGATGTGGAGCATTAAATTTTTTTGTTTGGCTAAATCTAATAGGTTCTGTGCCTCAGCGATCGCCAAACATAGAGGATATTCGACCACAACGTGTTTACCTGTATTTAACGCCTGCCGAACTATAGCTCCATGTTCTCGATTTACCGTGGAGACAACTATTAAATCTAAATCTTGCATGACCAGATCTGACCAAAATTCGTAGGCAGTTGTATTAAATTCATTGGCGATCGCCTGTACCCGATTCAAAGTCCCAGCTATTCCCTTCAATTGCACCCGCGCATCTTTGCTAAATAGTTCTGCTCTGGTCTTAGCGACAAAGCCACTGCCCACAATCCCAACTCGTAATGGTGAAGTTAAATTCATTTAATTTTGCTAGAGTTTTGCCAGAGAGTATATTTTAATCCCATCATTATTACTAAATTTTGCATCTTATTTTTAAGCTTTCCCGATCGCCTCGGAAATATTCTGTAAACCGAACTCATCCAACTTCTGCACCAAGCCTATATTTATTTTTTTCACAACGGACAAACCTTCATAAACCAAGCCTGTATATAGTTGCAGCAATGACGCACCCGCCGTAATTTTATCCCACGCATCCTGTACCGAAGCGATCCCACCTACACCGATAATTGTGATTTTGCCTTGAGAAACTTGATGAATTAGTTTAATTACTTCTAGCGATCGCACTTTTAGAGGTTGACCGCTCAGTCCTCCCATTTCTGATGTCAGCGATTTTGGACTTTGGAGATTATTACGGGCGATCGTGGTGTTAGTGGCAATAATTCCTGCAACTTGATTCTGCATACACATCTGCACAACTGCTTGAATATCTTCATCATTTAGATCGGGCGCAATCTTAACTAGCAATGGCTTATTTTGAGATTTATTTTGGAGGTATTCAGCTTGTAAAGCTATTAATATTTCTTGCAAAGTATCCACAGCCTGTAAATCTCTTAAGCCCACAGTATTCGGAGAGCTAACATTCACCACAAAATAATCCCCAAAATCTTGGAGCAGTTTGAAACTTGACGCATAATCAGTTTTGGCATCAGCTAAAGGCGTAATCTTAGATTTACCTAAATTTATCCCAATGGGAATGTGCGGTTTTTGATGTTGATAATACACTCTAAGAGATTCTGCAACTGCCTTTGCGCCAATATTATTAAATCCCATCCGATTGAGAATTGCCGCATCCTTGGATAAGCGAAACAATCTGGGTTGAGGATTTCCATCTTGACCGTGAAAAGTGATACTTCCTACCTCCGCAAAACCAAAGCCAAAACTCGACCATCCACCGATCGCAGATGCATTTTTATCAAACCCAGCCGCTAAACCAATCGGATTCGGAAAGTTTATACCCATGACATTTTGAGCCAATCGCGGATTTTGATATCCTAAAAACCGACTAACTAGAGATTGAAGCTGAGGCGAATTACTAACACTCTGGACAGTGGCGATCGCCAAACTATGCGCTAATTCTGGCTCTAAGGCAAACAGTAAAGGACGCAATAGCGATACATAAGTTGACTGAAAAATTGGAGATATCATACTACAACTATATGACTAAATATCTTTAAGGCGATCGAGCTTAGCTTTTAATAGGGAGAGAACTCTGGCTTGAGATTCAGGGTTTTCTACATCGAATAGGTAAGGATGAAGTGGACTAGACTCAGAGCGTCCTATCAAAACTTGCAATGCTGTATGAAATACTTCATCGTTGTTGCGATTTACAGATAAACAATGCTTTAGTTCAGTAGTAGTCATTATATTTGAACCGTATTTTGACAGAAAGCTATTTTTCGCGATCGCTAAACTATTAAACCATTCAAGGATTTTAATATTGCTCAATCTTAAAGGTTGCTGTTAACGTATTTTTCCACTCAGATAAGAATTTCCTTTCATTACTTGTCAATGGCTTATCCATTTTAATTTTCCATGCTGATAAAGATACTTGAGAAAATTCATTGTTATAAGTTAGCCAATAATTCCATCTTTTATCGTTCCTGTAACGTTTTAGAAGTTCTTCTCCATCGGGAAACTTTTCCTCAACTACGATTACCATTCCCTCTGCCACAAGGCTACCATTCGCTTGAGTCAGAAGTATGTCGCTAAGATGTCTTTTATTTGTGGTATTTTTCAAATCTTTAATAATTTCGTCAACTTCTTGCGGCCATCCCATATCGTCTCCTCGGACGATCGCCTCGACTCTCCACAATTGAAAGCGAATTCGTAAACTTTCCGAGTTGAAAT
>CAZLKI010000242.1:0-4685 GCA_964560035.1 uncultured Synechococcus sp. | reverse complement strand
TAACGTAGGGAGGATTGCCGACAATAAAATCAAAGCCTTCAGAGAAGCGATCGCGGCGGGTTTTAATTTGAGAGATGGTTTCTAGTTCTAGATCGAACATCGGGTTTTGGAAACTGACACGAATCGCATCTTTTTCGGGGAGTAAAAGCGAATCGGTATTGTAAACATTAAAGCGATCGATCGCACATTCTGACATTAGATCGGCTTCTTTCGCTTGTTTGAGTAAATCTATCACTTGAATCAAAAGATTAGTCTCTGCCAGATAACAGGCAAAAGGATTAATATCAAAGCTAAACAGTTGATTTTTTATCTTTTGGATCACCATCGGCACATAGCTAATCGGCACTTTTCCCGTGCTTGGCGATCGGTAGGAATCAATTAAACGGCGACAGGCATGAACCAAAAAACTCCCCGATCCACCCGCTAAATCAAGCAGAGTTTTATCTCGAATTTCTGGATTATCCGAGCGGTAACCAATGCCATCTAGCATATATTCCACAACTTTGCGCGGCGTGAAATATCGACCCTGCTCGTGTTTACCTTCCATCACATACCGACCATAAACCATGCCGATAATATCGCTATCAATTTCTGCCAGATTAAAGCGATTGAGAATATGCAATACCTCAACTAATAAATTCGCCCCAATCCGATACCAGTTAAACAAATCCTTGCTATCAAAAAAGTGCATATAGACACTCTGAGCAGACCGATAGGAAATCTCTAAAAGATAATCCATAGACATCCCTGTGGCAAAGTCCAAATACTGCGGTTCAATTTGTTCCTTCCACATTTTAAATCCACCATCGGAAAACTTACGCTTTAGCAATCCCTTATCTTCGCAAATCCTAACCATTAATAGGCGAATCACATACACATAGGCAGTTTGGCGGGCAAATTCAGTTTTTAATTTAAGTTCATCTGCTTCCTGAAATACAGTCTTAGTAATCAATCCCTTCCAAGTATTAAAGAATTGATGAGCCTTAATCGCGCGATCGTGTTTGAGTTTTTGTTCGGCTTGCCATGCTTGCCAACTAAATACCAGTTCTTGATACAGATCCAGTAAACGATTAACTTGAGGATGTAGTTTAGTAATTTTCTTTTGGGTAGGAATCTTAATCCCTAATTCCTTCTGTTTCACTTCAGAAATTGGCGAGAGTAGATCTAATTGAGAACCTTGAGGTACTTGAATGGATTCGGTCTTACCATTGCCTCGCCTTAGTTCTGATTGTTTAATTCTCTCTAAGAACTTTGCTGCTAATTGCTGCATACTATCTTTAGGGTTTTCCACAAAGTCTAACAACTTCTCATCTGCCCATGAGTAATCGTCTACTTCCATCAAACCCGATACCCGTAAATGATTGAGAATATTCTTTCGCAGTCTGGCTAAAATCTTGGGAGCAGTATTTTCTTGTTCACTTTTACCATTCCCATTCGGTAAATAATGAGCATCAGCATACTCTTCGTACTCTTTGAGTAGTAAATCTAGCTGATATAAAACATCTTCTTCGAGCTTGCCGATCGCTTGCTTTAAGTCCTCAATTAAAAGTTCATCAAAGTTATCGGTTTTCTGTTTAGAAATTGTCGCTTCTAACCATTCTGCTTCAGGCTTGCAGATGTCTCTAACTAAATTCTCAATACCAGCAAAGCGATCGCGAATAAAACGACGAAATAGTCCTTTCAAAGCTTGAACCTGTTCTAAAGTTAAGGCTTCTATACCCGTCTTGCCACCTGCTAAAAGATTTTGCCCGTAAAAAGTTTGTACCGTTTGCTCAATATCTAAATGTAAAACTGGATTGGGCGCACTTGGATTTGATAGATCCCAACCGAGGAGCGATCGCCCATTACACACCAAGCCCAAAGCATAACCACGCATAGCAGCATAACTGGCAAGTTGTCTCAAAGGCTCAGGATTGCTGAGGTTAAAAGCTGTATGTTTATCCTCAACTAAAAAACAACGCACATTACCCGCTAACTTCACCTGAAAATCGGGACGAGAGCTATCCTTGGTACCACCTGTTTGATTTTTGGTAATCTCTCCCGACTCAAAACCCAAAACCGTCAGCAATGGCAGTATGATCTTGGTGTCTACGATGTTGTCTTCATCATTAGTCTGAGGATTTGCTACATATTCTAAATAAGTCTTACCTTCATAAAAGTTTTCGCTGGCAAATATTTGGAAAAACTCATTAGTAAAACTTTCAAACATAATTAATAGCGATCGCATAGCACAATTAGACCGAATCATACAGCAAAGAAGCTATGGATTGAACGCACTTTAAACCCCATTGATGACGTTTTAAACCTATGCGATCGCACTTTTACTTAAATTGATTGAACTAGAACCGCAAGCGATCGCCTCTATCAGATCTAAAGCGCAAATCTAAATTACAAATCTAAAGCGCAAATTGCCGTGCATGAAACTGAGCGTATCTGCCAACTTGTCCGATTAATTGGGCGTGGGTTCCCGATTCAATAATTTGTCCGTGTTCGATGACAAAAATCCGATCGCTATTTCGGACTGTGGCTAACCGATGGGCAATTACAAATACCGTCCGACCTTTCATGACTCGTTGTAAAGCTTCTTGGACGAGTGCTTCGGATTCGGCATCTAAAGCTGATGTAGCTTCATCCAGAATTAATATTTTGGGATTATGCAAAACGGCACGGGCGATCGCGATTCTTTGTTTTTGTCCGCCCGACATATTAACACCACGTTCTCCTACCCAAGTTTGATAACCATCGGGAAACTGCGAAATAAAATCATGGGCATTGGCAATCTTTGCGGCGGTAATTACTTTTTCTAGATCGAACTTTTCCTGACCAAAGGCAATATTAGAGGAGATCGTGCCCGAAAATAAAATCGAATCTTGGGGGACGATCGCCATTTGTTGCCGCAAACTTTTTAGAGTTACATCGCGGATATCGATCCCATCAATTAAAATTTTGCCCGAAACAGGATCGTGAAACCGCATTAATAAATTCATCAGCGTAGATTTACCCGCCCCCGAAGATCCAACTAAGGCAATCACTTCGCCCGGAAATGTTAAAAAGTTAATATCCTTAAGTACGGGTCGATCGGCTTGATAATGGAAATCAATATGCTGATACTCGACTTTACCTGTGACTTCGGGCAATACTTTGGCATTAAGTTTTTCAGTGACTGTAGGCTTAATTTCAAATAATTCAAAAATGCGATCGCAGGAAGCCTCAGCCTGTTTAATCTCGTTATAGTTACCCGTAACATTGCGAATGGGATCGATTACTAATACCACCGCCGCAATAAATGCGACAAACTGACTGGCTTGCAACTTATCTTGGGAAATCTGCCACGTACCCAGCCAAATTAAAATAATAATGGCGATCGCCTGTAGCAAACTAATCACAGGATATTGAATCGCTCTAATTTTGTCTGTAGCATACTTGCGCAGTCGATTTTGTTCTGCCTCACGTTCAAATCTTTTAATCTCATAATCTTCTGCCGCAAATGCCCGCACCAACCGAATACCGTTAAATACCTCGGATAATAAAGACGAAAGATTAGAAATTTGATCTTGACTGCGCCGAGTTAGTGCCAGCATCCGATCGCCAAACCAAGCCACTAAAACTGCCAACAACGGAGCCACAAAAAAGACCGTCAGGGTCAAAATCCAATTTAGATAAATCATGTAGCTCAGGATAAATACCAACTGCAACACCGAAGGTACAAACTGATGAAAAAATTTGCCAACGACCTCACCAATCCGATCGATATCTTCCGTCAAGCGATAGGATAAGTCCCCTGTGCGGGATTCGGCAAAATAATCTAAATCTAAGCTATGCAGATGGGAATACACCTTAACGCGCAAATCTAAAGCAATATTCAAAGCAGCCTGAGACATAATGCTATCCTGCCCAAACTGAAATATGCCCTGCACCAAAAACAATAGTAAAGTCAAGCCCGAAAGCCTCGTAATACCTGCTAAATCACGTGTGGCGATCGCCTCTGACACCAAACCAAAAATATGTGCCAATAACGGCATGCCGACAATATAGCCAACAGTACAAATTAGTGCCCTACCAATTAATTGCCAATGGGGATAGATATAGGCACTTAGCTGCTGATAGGCAGAAGGTTTAGCGATAGTCTTCAAATTATTAAATCTAGAATGATATTTGTTTTGATACTTATTCTGGTAGTCATATATTAGAGCCTATTTGATGATGAGACCTAACGCAGATCGGCTTCCAACTCTCGTATCATAGATAAGTAGTTAAAAAGTAGCTATTTCTCTATTTTCAATCTAATCTGTTTTATAGGCATAGCTCGCACTAGCTTTATAAGCAACGTAGTGATTAGTATAGAAACAGAGTTATTTGTAAATCTGAGTTCAAAGTAAGGCTAAAAATCATGAAAGGTGGCATCCGTGTCGGAGCAATTTGGGGCATTCCTCTATATATAGATCCATCATTAATTTTAATATTAGGGCTATTGACCATAGATTTTAGTGCTGCCTATGCCAAACTGCCACTTAACTTGTTATCTCCTAATTTGGCTTGGCTATTTGCCTTAATTACCTCTTTATTACTTTTTTCCTCAATTCTCATACGTCAGTTGGGAAATAGCATTACGGCAAAAGCTAATGGTGTGAATGTTGAAGCTATAACTTTAAATTTTTTAGGTGGGTTGACTTCTACCAAAAGAG
>CAZLKI010000241.1:0-4705 GCA_964560035.1 uncultured Synechococcus sp. | reverse complement strand
TTTGGAATCATCTCAAGCGTTTGGCTGTCAAAGTTGGTAAAACGATTTATCAACTCAAACTTGGGCTTATGTCTGATTATCTAATTCAGCAACTCAAGCACCCTTCTATTCTTATGAATCTTGCGTAAGTCCTAAATTTTATATGGACATCCCAAGTAACTCTAATTAGTGGGGCTCTTGGGTTTTACTTTGGCAGCAAAAATCAGTAAACTTAATACAACTTGAATCCTAATATTGAAGAACGATTAGTTTAAAAATTTAAAGCCTAGTTTTAAGTATTTTAAAATTAGAACGTTTGTGACAAGATTAATTATCAAGATTAAACGTAACTAGAAATAAATTCATGACTGCCGATTTAGATAACTTAAAGCTTAAACTCCAATCTTTATCTCTAGATGCAGCCGAAGCCGTGGCAAAAGTTGAAACCGCAGAACAACTAGAGCAAGTTAAGGTAGAGTATTTAGGAAAAAAGGGTGTTTTACCCCAACTTTTAGGGGCAATGGGCAAACTTTCGGCTGAGGAACGTCCGCAAATCGGGGCGATCGCCAATGAAGTTAAGCAAGCCTTACAAAATCAATTAGAAGCAAAGCGTTTGGGTATTCAACAAGCCGAAATCCAAGCCAGATTAGAATCAGAAACTTTAGATGTAACTATGCCTGCGGTGATGCGATCGCTTCAGGGTAAAATTCATCCACTGCAAAGTACCATCGATCGCGTATTAGACATATTGGTAGGACTGGGTTTTACCACTGCCCAAGGACCTGAAATCGAAACTGATTATTATAATTTTGAGGCTTTAAATACGCCACCCGATCACCCCGCCCGCGATATGCAGGATACTCTGTACTTGAATAATGGCAAGCTACTGCGGACGCAAACCTCTTCAGTGCAAGTGCGTTACATGGAAGCAAATGAGCCCCCTTTTCGGATTGTCTGCCCTGGCGGTCGAGTCTATCGCAAGGATGAAGTGGATGCCACCCATTCCCCAATTTTTCACCAAATGGAATTACTCGCAGTTGAAGAAGGTTTGACTTTTGGCGATCTTAAAGGCACCGTCCGCACTTTACTTGAAGAATTATTGGGCGATCGCGCTGTGAGATTTCGTCCTAGCTATTTTCCGTTTACCGAACCCTCGGCAGAAGTAGATGTGGAGTGGAACGGACGTTGGCTAGAAATTGGTGGCTGTGGCATGGTTGACCCAAATGTATTTAAGGCAGTGGGCTACGATCCTGAAGTTGTATCGGGCTTTGCTATGGGCTTTGGTGCCGATCGCATTGCTATGGTGTTGCATCAAATTGATGATATCAGACGGCTGTTTACCAGTGACTTAAGATTTTTGAAACAGTTCTAATAGTTTTAATTCTAAAAAGCCTCAGAAATCTAGAGATGTATTATAGGCAAGTGTCTCAGCCGAATATCATAGTGAATTGTCTGAATGAATTGTTTTACTGAATGTCTGAGTGAAACATATTGTGTAAACATGGATGCAGGAATAATTAATGCCTACAGATATCTATAGATATGGAAGATATGGACGAAGAAAATACAGGTAATGATTTAGAGAGTAGTCTCGACAGTAAAATTGAGCAATTAAATCCAATGCCAGATCCAGTGTTAGATCCAGCAGAATTACAAGCATTGCAACAAGAAAAGCTCCAACTTTTAGCCGAGATTACCCAACTCAAAACTGCCAAAACTCAAATTAGCGAACTACAATCGGCAATTACGCAAATTACCCAAGAGAGCCTAGTCGATTATCAAACTCGAAAACAAGAGTTGAATGGCGAAATTACGGTCTTACAACGCAAATACGATCGCCTCCAAACTGAGATGAAAACGATTTACGCAGGGGCATCTCAAGATGTAGCCATTAGAGTACAGGGCTTTAAAGATTATTTACTTGGCAGTTTGCAAGATCTTGTTGGTACTGTCGAAAAGCTAAAGCTAGTCCCTAAACCTATAAAAGCTCCAGAACCCGAACCTACAGAGCCGACACCATCATCTCCATCTTTGCCCGAACAGGCATTTGGCGACCAAAAACAGAAGATCGAACAACTTTTAGAACGCTATCGCACTCTGCCCGATTACTACGGACCCGCTTGGAAACTACGGCGCACATTTGAAGCTTCCCATGCCGATCGCGTGAGTAATTGGTTTTTTGCCCAAGCAGGTAGAGGGGCTGTACGAACTATGGGTACTAGATTGCAGAATATTTTAGTAGCTTCAGCTTCTGTGTCGATTTTGCGATCGCTTTACGGTGATAAAGTAAGAGTGCTAATTTTGGCAACATCCCCCGAACGTTTAGGCGAATGGCGGCGGGGCTTTCAAGATTGTCTGGGTATTAATCGCGAGAATTTTGGACCCGAAAAAGGCATCGTGCTATTTGAAGATTCCGAACCTTTGTGTCTTAAAGGCGATCGCCTCGTAACCGAAGGACAGATGCCGTTGATCTTGATCGATGAAGCTGAAGAATCTATTTCTGTAGATATGTTGAGATTTCCTTTGTTACTGGCTTTTGGACGCGATCCTTTAGCAAAGAATACTTATTTTAGAGAGCGAGATTTTTAACCAAAATTTTTAATTAAGACGTTTTATCTATATTTTTTTTCTATATTTTTAACAAATATTTTTTAACGAATATGTGGATCCAGATTTTTCTTTTAGCAGCAGCTTATTTATTTGGTTCTCTGCCAACAGGTTATATTATCGGACGCTTGGCGGTTGGTATTGATATTCGCGAGCATGGCTCTGGCTCTACGGGTGCTACTAATGTCTGGCGCACTATTGGCAAAAAAGCTGGAATTATCGTGTTCATAATTGACTTACTCAAAGGCTTAATCTCAGTCTTGTTAATGAAATTTACCTCTGAAATTACGGCTGGGCTTAGCCAATTTATACCAATTACCTATAATCCTCAAGGGCAAGAGTTATTTATCGTTGGGGCGGCAATGATGGCGTTATTAGGACATACCCGCTCTGTTTGGTTGGGCTTTAAAGGTGGAAAGGCAGTGGCTTCTGGGTTAGGAGTATTATTAGGGCTAAATTGGATTGTCGCGATCGCCGCTTTTAGTTTATGGCTAGTAACTATGGGAATTTGGCGGACTGTTTCGATTAGCTCGATTTTGGCAGCGATCGCGGCTCCGATCCTCATGATTATGACTCAATCTCCAGTTTCCTATAGTGTATTTGCCCTAGTTGCTGGTAGCTATGTGGTTTGGCTGCATCGGTCTAATATCGAAAGGCTGCGTCAGGGTACCGAACCGAGTTTATTTTCTTCTAAGTAAAAATTTCAAGTAAAGAATTCAGGTTAATCTTTTAATAATTTATATTTCAGATTTCATATTTTAGAAGAAGGCGATCGCTATGAATCAATACGTTTTACTTCGGATTCAGTCACTGCAAGAAGAACTTGAAAACTTAAAAGAGCTTGCTAACGATCGAGAAAACCAAAATCCTCGCAGAATAACGCAAATAAAAGGTTTGTGGAAAGATTTTGAAATCACAGATAGAGATTTTGAAGACGCAAAAAAGTCTATTTACCAAGCAGATGATAAATGGAAAGATTGAGAAATTCTAATGGATACTTATTTGGTAGATACTCACGTTTTAGCTTGGTTTATTAGTATAGATAAGCGATTATCAAAGTTAGTAGAGCAAATTCTCAGTCAAGCAGAATCTGGAGAAGTTCAGATTTTAGTTCCAACCCTAGTTTTGGCTGAACTCATGCATATTGCTGAAAGGGGAAAAGTAAAGGTAACAGTAGGTGAGCTTCTACAAAAAATTAATCAAGGTGATGGATTTATGATTGTGGCTTTCGATTTTCCTATTTTTAAATCTATGCTTGATTTACCTAAAGAGTTGGATATCCGAGATCGAATTATTGAACTCGGATGTTCTCACTTTTTACTTAGACTGCCGAACTTTGAACTCGAATGGTCGAGCTAATCAACTCGGACGTTCTCACTTTTTACTAAGCCTATAATATCGACTTAGGTTTGTGAAGTTTACTTTCCCGCACAACATCGTCATCATAGTTTTTGATATCAGTATTACCAGAAACTTCTCTTCGGCTTTACTCTGTGATTTTGGTAAAATTTCTTTAATGCTATTAATTTGGTACTTTTGTTAACTATTTGCACCTTATCTGATGAGTAGCTTTTTTGCCCTTTCCCCTAAAACTGTCCGAACTATTGATATAACTATGAAGTATAAAATATTGGAAGATAGCCCTAAAAATTTCTCATTTCAAATAAATTATAAAGATGAACAAATAGTTTCAATAATTGTGTCAGTAATTGGAGTCTCAATAGTTGTTTTAACATTATTAAATGTTTCCAGTTTTATTATTCCCAAAGTTATTCTTCCAAAGGACTTGGTTACATTCAATTTCTTTACATATCTTGTGGGTCTTATTATCTTGGCGTATGGAATATTTAAGTCACTAATATTATCTGAAGTTGCAACTTGTTCAATTAATACAATATCTCAGCAGTTAAGTATTAGGAAGCGATCGCTATATGGTTCATATATTCAAGAGTATCGTTTAGATGATGTGATGGGATTTGAGGTCGTAGCTGTAACTTCAAAAAGCAGTGGTGCAGAATTAATAGCTTGGTTAAAAAAGAGCAATCAAATTAGAGGGACTAAGGTCATTATTGGTAGAGAAATAAGTCTGTATAAGTATTATTTCTTGAGCCTTAAATTA
>CAZLKI010000240.1:3672-4727 GCA_964560035.1 uncultured Synechococcus sp. | reverse complement strand
AAATAGATGTAAGTCTATCTGGTAAGTTGTCTCGTTGAATTAGGAATCCCCGTGCCTTAGCACCAGGAGTGTCAATTGGCTATAACAATTTTTATTTAAATTTTCAGTATGCAATTTACCAGCAAAAGAATTGCTATAACTGAGGTAAGTCCAGCGAAATTTATTAAAGCTAAAAGCTAAGTTAAATCTATGCTCTTCCATCCTCCCACTTTTAGCCAACGCTCTTTAACTACTTCTAAAGGTAAGATCAATTACTACGAGAGTATAGATCAAACCGCAGATATGGAAACCCTCGTATTTTTGCATGGTTTTGGCGGTGGTTCTTCATCTTTTGAATGGTCTAAGGTTTATCCAGCCTTTAGTAGCGATTATCGAGTTTTAGCTCCAGATTTAATCGGATGGGGTTTATCCGAACATCTTGCCCGCGATTACACTTCTTATGATTATCGAGTGGCGATCGCTGAATTTTTGAAAGCTACTTGCCCCAAACCAGCTATAGTTGTTGCCTCTAGCGTCGTAGCAGGGTTAAGTATATGGCTATCAGTTGAAAAACCTGAATTATTTGATAACTTGATCCTAATGTGTCCTACAGGATTATCTGACTTTGGTCAATCTTTTAATGGTCAAGCATTTCAGCTTCTAGGAAACATTCCCGTTGCCAGTTATTTGCTCTACAGTCAAGTCATCGTCAGTCCTCTATCAATTCGGGCATTTTTAGAAAATGTATTGTTTCTTAACAAAAACCGCGTTACCCAAGAAATGGTGGATGCTTACTACTGTTCGGGACAACAACCCCTCGCTGAATACGCCGCATTTTCATTTTTGAAGGGTTACAACAGCTTCGATCTAGCAAGATTTATGCCAAAACTAACTAAACCAACAGCAATCCTATGGGGCGAAAAAGCTAACTTTGCTTCTCCCAATTTAGGGCAAAGACTGGCAGAACTAAATCCTGAAGTTAAATATTTTCAAGTTATTCCAGATACGGGCACCGTCCCACATTTAGAGTTACCTGCTGTGACAATTTCGGCAATTAATAAAGCACTATCTACTTT
>CAZLKI010000240.1:0-3662 GCA_964560035.1 uncultured Synechococcus sp. | reverse complement strand
ATCTACTTTGGTATGAGGCTACTTTGGTATGAGCTTAAAAATTTTCCTACTAATTTCTAACTAACAGCTTGCTCGCAATCGGCTTTAATTTGCGCCTTTAAATTATCCACACTTCCAAATTTTTGCTCTGCCCGTAGGAATTTTATTATTTCCACTTTAATCTCAGTTCCATATAAGTCTCCATGCCAATTTAAGATATGCACTTCGATCGATCGCTGATTTTGCATATTTCCTACAGTAGGACGAATGCCAATATTCATCACGCCATTAACTTGATTTCGATCGGAATACTTATTAAATGGAATCGAAGCCCCAGTGACGCGTACGGCGTAAACTCCATCTCTAGGCAGAAATTTTTGAGGATGAATCTGGATATTAGCAGTAGGAAATCCAATGGTTCTGCCAATTTTTTGCCCGCTAATTACGGTTCCATTCAAACAATAATTGCGCCCTAATAAACTACTGGCAAGGTCAATATTACCTACAGATAAAGCATCTCGAATTAAAGAACTACTAATCCGAATCCCATCAGACATTTCCTGTTTAGAAATGATATGCAGGCGATCGCCCCAAACCTCGGCTAAATCTTCAACCGATCCACTACGCTGATAGCCAAATTTAAAATTAAAGCCCACACTTACTTTCTGAGCTTGAAGTTTGTTAACTAAAATCTGCTCGATAAATTCTTGGGCATTAAGCTTGGCTAGATCGGCATTAAAAGGTAACAGGACTAGCTGCCCGATCCCCATCTGTTTTAAGTAAACAGCTTTTTCGGGTAGAGGCGTGAGTAAAAGCCTTGGAACTTTACTAAAAAACTCTTGGGGGTGCGGTTCAAACGAGACAACCGTAGATATTAAGCTAGATGAAGGGGTAAGGTCTAAAATTGGCGCAATAACCCTTTGATGTCCTTGATGCAAACCATCAAAATTACCCAGAGCGATCGCTGTAGGTGTAATAATTTGGCTAATATCAGAAATCAACAGCACGACACTTTAGTCTATGTAACTTGCTTTTCTAGCTTACTTGAGGTTTGGATTGGCGAATTGTCACTTTAAATTGGTAAATAAAACTTAAAATCTAGATTAAACCTAAAATAATTAAGCTTTAATGTCTAACCTATCCCATCAAGTTCCCGATCGAATTAAGGTTACTGTAAAATTATTTGCCGCATTTCAAGAAGCAGTTTCTAAGCCAGAAATCGACCTTGTTTTGCCGTCTCACAGTCCAGTATCGGCGGTATACGACATCCTAACCTGGACTTATCCCGCTCTCGATCGATGGAAAGCAGTAACGCGCTATGCTATAAACCTTAACTTTACTGATGAGAGTACCATACTCCAAGATGGCGATGAGATTGCTCTGATCCCGCCTGTAAGTGGAGGTTAATTTTTTAAGTCTATTAAAAACTACAAGCCTAAGCCTCTTGATTTAAGAATGGTAACAATGCGATCGCTCGTGCTTGTTTGATCGCTTTTGTTAAATCTCGTTGTTGTTGGGCAGTTAAGCCAGTGATACGGCGAGGTAATATTTTTCCTCTTTCAGTAACAAACTTACGCAGCAGATCAACATCTTTGTAGTCAATTAGGGCTGTAGGTTTAATTGGAGATAGTCTTTTACGAAAAAAAGCCATGGTAGTTATTTAATTTCTTTGTGTAAAGTGTGTTTATTGCAATGAGTACAAAACTTTTTAAGTTCTATCCTCCCAGTATCGTTTCGGCGATTTTTGGTGGTTGTGTAGCGGGAAACACCGCGCGATCGCTTGTCTATATTAGTGCGACACTCGGTGCATTCAAGGGTAATGATAATACGAACGCCTTTAGCCATTGTTTTAGCCTAAATCTTTAATCTTAATTATTTGAAAGCACGGTCTAATAACTTATCATGCTTCAATTAATTCTGCAATCCTGAATAATCCCAACTCTTCCTATCGGGGGTGAAGCCTATGGTCTTATTTGGTCTTATTGAATACGATGAGATATTGACTTATTAATACATCTAGTGTTTGATATTAGCTCATTAGCTACTTGCACACTATATTTATGTAATTTTCTATGGTCGCTCAAATCCAAACTGTTCAAGATGTCAAGTTGGTTTTACCTTTGCCTTCTAGTTCTACACCATCGGCTATTCAAGGACTTATTCAAATATTTACGGCTCCCGAACGTACATTTTATGTGGATGTAATTGCCCAAGCTATGAGATTAGGCGGACAGGGGACATCAGTATGCATAGCTCAATTCTTCAAAGGTGGAATTTTTCAAGGAGTTAAAGCTCCCCGAAAACTAGGACAAAATTTAGAGTGGTTGCGCTGCGATCTTAGCCGTAATATTAGTGTAGATACTGACTTAACACAGAATGAGTTTGAAGCTATTCTCGATTTGTGGAGTTACGTTAAATATTTGATTTCAAATGGAAATTACGAATTAGTTATTTTAGACGAACTTAATTTAGCAATTGAGCGATCGCTAATTTCCGAATCAGAGATTATAGATACCTTAAAAACCCGTCCCCATAAACTTGATATTATTCTAACTGGAGCAAATATGCCTGATAGTCTTATTAACATCGCCGATCAAGTAACAAAACGCCGCCGCTAAACTGAGTAATTTAGTATAAAGAGTGATTAGTAAAATCCTCAAAACAAAATTAAATAAAGTCCTGAGATCGCTCCCTCCACTATTACGAAAGTCATCAAGTATTTTAATTGCAGTTTCTGGCGGTCAGGATTCTTTATGTTTGGCGCAGTTGCTAATTTTTGCGCGGGCTAAATGGGACTGGAAGTTAGCGATCGCCCACTGCGACCATAAGTGGCGGATTGATTCCACTGACAACGCGCATCACGTTCAAAAACTATCTAATGGTTGGGGGTTACCGTTTTATCTGAGAACAACTGAAATTGATTTAGTTAGCGAAGCGGCAGCTAGAAACTGGCGATACAAAATGTTAGCTGAGATGGCGATAGAAGCAGCTTGTCAAATTGTCGTTACTGGTCATACTCAGAGCGATCGGGCAGAAACTGTCTTGTATAACCTTGTTAGAGGTAGTGGAACTAACGGTTTACAGTCTTTAACTTGGCAAAGATTTCTCAGCTCTAATATTCAATTAATAAGACCGTTACTAAATATTAGCCGTAATGAAACATCTGAGTTTTGCCAAGAGCTAAATTTACCAATCTGGCAAGATGATACAAATCAAATCCTTACCTACAGACGAAATCGTATACGCGAGGAATTAATTCCATACCTGCGCCAACATTTTAATCCTGCTGTGGAAAAAGCTTTGGCTCAAACTGCCGAACTTCTAACTGCTGATGTAGATTATCTGGAATTGCAAGCCAGTCAGTTCTGGGACACCTGTGAACCCAAAATTAATCGCGTCGATCTGCTTCAACACCATCTAGCAATCCAGCGTCGGGCTACCCATCAGTTCTTAAGTTATTATTTACCTCAGACTCCTGATTTTAATGATGTTCAAAGATTTTTACAATTATTAAGTGCTCCAGGGCGATCGCAGTCTTCTCCATTTATAGGCGGCTGGAAAGCTGAAGTTGAGCATCCATTTATTTATTTGCGCCAAGGTTTTGTATCGAGTTAAACAAAAAAAGAGTCTCATTAGAGACTCCAGAAAATACTATTGAGTTGAGAACCAAGAATTAACCGTTG
>CAZLKI010000239.1:0-4730 GCA_964560035.1 uncultured Synechococcus sp. | reverse complement strand
GCACTAGGTCGGGGCGAACGGATTCGGCAATTACTTCTCCATCTCCCGATGGACTAAAGCGATAGATCATTACCCGATCGAATCCATTAATGTGACGGACGTTGGCGACTAACTGAGTGCATAACTCATCAAAGTTTTTCGCTTTTTGCAAGGCTTCAATTGGCGCTTTGACCTGTCGGTAAAAATCGAAATAGGTCAGATCGTCACGTTCGGATAGATTGGGTTGACCGGGTGTGGATTGTCCAAACTCGATCTCTAGGATCGCTATGGCACCTATACGATGCACAATGCTATAAGCGACGATTTTACCGTGGGGTGTATTCAGTTCGATGCGTAAGGGGTTGACGTGGTTAAAGTCTCCAGCCAGACATTGCTGAAGGGCGTAGATTTCAGATGCACTCAACAAACAACTCAACGGTTGGTTCAAATATTCCTCAGGTTTGCCCCCCAGCCATTCATTGGTATTCTCACTGACTTGGACGATTGTGAGTTCTGGTTCTTGCAGGGCAAAGAGCACGCCGTGGGGTTGGATATATCCCGTAATATGAATGGGTTCGAGATCGTAGTCAGTCACATCCACGTTATCACTTGGGCTAAGCAAAGCGACGGATTCAGCGTACTGCTGGGGCATAGGTATGAGGATATAGTTGTGGATATTATAACGTATTGCAAATCATAAGGTAGGGTTCTGATGGTTGGGTTCTATGCCGATCGGTGCGATCGCTTCAGCAAGTCGGCAAATTATGTATTAAGCAGGCGATCGGCAAATCATGCCACTTTTCCTTGCAGGTTTAACCTACTTCAGATCGACTTTTTACTGCTTTATTGCAGGTTTAGCCTACTTCAAAAGAAAGATAGAGGGCAGCAGAATAAATTGAAAAGTTTACGCATTTTTTAGTATATTTTTTGTATTCTTTTAAATCATAAATACAAAAGATGGATGTAAAAGCTGCGGTAGCATGGCAATCAGGGACACCCTTAACTATTGAAACCGTCCAAATCGCACCTCCTCAAGCTGGGGAAGTATTGATTGAGATCAAAGCCAGTGGCGTTTGTCATACCGATGCTTATACATTATCGGGCGAAGATCCTGAAGGGTTGTTCCCAGCGATTTTAGGACATGAAGGCGCTGGTGTGGTGGTGGAAGTGGGTAAAGATGTTAGTAGTTTAAAAGTTGGCGATCGCGTAATTCCGCTTTATACCCCAGAATGTCGGCAATGTAAATATTGTCTGAGTCGTAAAACCAATCTGTGTCAGGCTATCCGTTCGACTCAAGGACGCGGAGTTATGCCTGATGGAAGCAGTCGATTTTCGCTGGATGGCAAAATGATTCATCACTATATGGGAACTTCTACTTTTGCCAACTATACAGTTTTGCCCGAAATTGCTGTAGCCAAAATTCGCGAGGATGCTCCATTTGAAAAAGTCTGCTATATCGGTTGTGGAGTCACTACTGGGATTGGGGCGGTAATTTACACGGCAAAAGTTGAGCCCGGTGCCAATGTGGTTGTATTTGGCTTGGGTGGAATTGGGCTAAATGCAATCCAAGGGGCTAGATTAGCAGGTGCCGATATGATTATTGGCGTAGATATCAATCCTGCAAAAAAGGCGATCGCAGAAAAGTTTGGCATGACCCATTTTGTCAATCCGCGTGAAGTGGAAGGAGATTTAGTGCCATATTTGGTGGATCTGACTAAAGGTGGTGCCGACTATAGCTTTGAATGCATTGGTAACGTGAATATTATGCGTCAAGCTTTGGAATGCTGTCATAAGGGTTGGGGCATGAGTGTAATTATTGGGGTGGCAGGATCGGGGCAAGAGATTCGGACTCGTCCATTCCAATTAGTTACAGGTAGAATTTGGACGGGATCGGCTTTTGGTGGGGCTAGAGGTCGCACGGATGTTCCTAAGATTGTGGATTGGTATATGGAGGGCAAAATCAATATCGACGATCTGATCACCCATGTCATGCCGATCGAACAGATTAATGATGCTTTTGACTTAATGCATAAAGGTGAATCTATTCGGAGCGTGGTTACCTTTTAG
The DNA here is from genome assembly GCA_964560035.1 of uncultured Synechococcus sp. Taxonomy (GTDB): domain Bacteria; phylum Cyanobacteriota; class Cyanobacteriia; order Pseudanabaenales; family Pseudanabaenaceae; genus PCC-7502. The sequence continues at coordinate 2,684 of CAZLKI010000239.1, read as the reverse complement.
GTTTTATTTATTCGAGATTCTAATTGCCCGAATTGCTAATAAATATTCAATATTGCTGGCTTAAATTAATTTTAGGTAAAACTTTTGACGAGCTTAATCTCTAAAACTATATTTCTAAAATATATTTCCAAAATATATATTCTTAAAAGATGGGTTGTATAACTGCGGGTGTTGATTTGTTTGATTTTTTAGGTTTTTTTGAGGATTTGATGGCGATCGCTATCTTTAAAAAGATCGAAATTGTCAAACAACTTTTACGTTTAATTTTTAAATTTATTTTTATAAATAAGACCAAAATCGCTTAATTAAGTCATAATTTTCTATAAATTCGGTTGCGGGGATCATTTCCTACTCAGCGATCCCCGATTAAGAATTTTATAAGTATGTACTCACTAAATAATTTACAAGCCGTATAATGTCTATCTGTATGTATGTCTATATATCTAAATGTAGATTTACCTATATGTATGAAATGTTATTTATTAATATGTATACGTTTAATACTTTCTTAATTTATAAGTTTCTTAATTTTTATTTAACCTTTTAATTAAAAATAGATATATCCATCACTTTATTTAATATTTTTTTCATAAATTTAACATTTTACTTTTAACAATTTAAGGATTACAAATATGTCAATTATCCAATCTGTACGATGTCCTAACTGTGGTAAATTTGCCGAAAGGCTCTATTTACCTTTACTAGCCCAAGTTCAAACTCAATGTGCTGCTTGTGACTATTTACTTATTTCTTGCACCCGCACAGGCAGAGTTTTAGAAGCTTACTATCCCGGACTAAATTATCAGCAACTATCACAGACTTCGGACAAAAGTAGCCGTTTATCTAAGCTACTAAAAGTTCCAACTTCCAAGGTTTTAGCTAAAGTTGGTTCGGTTAAATCTTAAAGAAGTAGTAAAGAAGTAATTAATAATAAAAGTAGCTGGTAGGTAAATTTATCTATCAGTTTTTATATTTTTTAAGATATTAACTCCAAAATAATTAATTAGAAAATATCGGCAGGATCGGCAGATCGAAGTTTGCCCATCGCGATCGCCCCCGAACCCGTACACATAATAATAGTCAAGACTAAGACTGTAATTGCGCGCTCCGTAGTCATCGCAATGGGTAGTAAAGTCGCAGCATAGGCAATTTGGTACAAACCAATCGAAAGCAGCAAACTAGGAATAAATCCTAAAACTGCCAAAAGTAATGCCTGCTGAAATAACACCGCCAACAGATAGCGATCGCTATATCCCATCGCTTTAAGGGTGGCATATTCGGGTAAATGATCGGAAACATCCGAATAAAGAATTTGATACACAATCACTACGCCGACAATAAAACCGACAAGAGAACCCAAACCGAAGATAAATCCAATCGCCGACCCATCCGTCCAATATTTTCGTTCGACTGCGGCAAATTCCTCTCTAGTCAGCACTCTAACATCATTGGGTAAAATATTTTTAAGACTGGCTAAGACTATTTGGATATCGGCATTAGGTTCTAAACTAATTAACCCTACTTCAATTCGATCGGGTTGACGATCTCTAAAAAGATTGAGAAAAGTTGAATCACTTGCAATAATATTGCCATCCGCCGCAAAAGATGCGCCAACTGTAAATATGCCCTTAACCTGAATTAATTTATTATTGACTTCGGTTTCGACTCTGCCGTTTTGCTTGAGCATTGCCGCGACATCACCATATTCAGGACGACCTGCGCGATCGAATAAAACATTATTTAGAGCATAAAGTTCCTTTGCTGATTCCTTAAGCTCAGGCAGATTTAAGGCGGGATTAGCAGGATCGATGCCAAATACTAAGATAGTTCGACTTTGGCGAGTAATCGGATTTTTCCATTGTCCCGATGCGATGTATAAAGAATTAATAGATTTAATTCCGCTCACACCTGCAGCTTGATATAACCGCTGACGGGGAAAGCTTCTAACCGAAAATAGCGTTTCAAATTTAGGATCGACTAAAACTATGTCGGCATTTAAGAGTTGTTGGGGCTTGGTTGCACTTTCGTAGAGTGAGCCTTCAAATCCCATCTGCACAAATATCAAAATATCAGCAAAAGCGATGCCCGCGATCGCCACTATCAATCTAGTTCTTTCTCGCGTGAGTTGGAACCATGCTAAAGGAGTTCGTTTTAAGAGTTTACGCAACATCTGTTAATTCTCCATTTAATTCTTCACTTGATTTCTTAGCTAATTTAATCTGATTCTTTAAAAGACTATTAAAATGAGGTAAATACTCAATCAGATATTCAACTGGTTTAAACACGGACATAGTTATTAATGTATTGACTGGATCTGGATCGTAGGCGGCATAATACTCCAATTCTGCAAAGCAATTCCAAGCTAATGTGATAACTTTAAGGGCTTCTAAATTTAGCAAGATGTAGGATCTCATTTAATAATTTCCTTAGTTGATTTTCTTAACTAACTTCTTTAATTTCATGAAGTGGTTTTGTTGATAGTTACTCCTAATTATTCTTATTTTGAAGGCGCGATCGCTACTTGCACTTGTAAATTAGTCAATCCTGCCACTTTTTGGCTATCTTGGAGATTAATCAAAACTTTTACTTCTACGACTCGCCGATCTACATTCTCGCCCGGTTGATTCGCAAAAACATTCTGCCGACTGATTTGTAAACCTATATCTGAAACCTTAGCTTTTAGC
>CAZLKI010000238.1:0-4738 GCA_964560035.1 uncultured Synechococcus sp. | reverse complement strand
ATTACCACAGCAGGCTGACCTTGAAAGCTGGCATCTCCTCTTTTTAGGGCAGAGCCTGTTTTTACTGTCGCCACGTCCTCAAGTAAGATCGGTTTTCCATCTGTTACTTTAATTACGGCTTGTTGCAAGTCTTCGATTGATTTCACCTGTCCAATGCCACGCACTAACAGTTCTTGACCACCGCCGATTAGAAAGCCGCCTGGAGCGTTAGAATTTGCACCCTTGGCTGCCTCGATCGCTTCTGTAAGAGAAACATTAAGCGATCGCAGTTTAGCTGGATCGACTAATATCTGTTCTTGGCGTTCGTCGCCTCCATAAATAGTGACTTGAGAAACTCCAGCTACGGAAAGAATACGATTGCCGAGAGTGGTTTCTACAAGTTGGCGTAATTCCATGAGGGAAGTTTGCCCCTGTCCATTTCCCTGTCCATCTACGGTAAAGGCATATTGCAAAATTGTGCCCAAAGGTGATGCTAAGGGTGAAATTTCGGGGGGATTCACTCCTGCGGGTAGCTGATTGGTGACCTGCTGAAGTCTTTCTGTGACGGCTTGGCGAGCTTTGAAAATATCAACATCTTGGTCAAATACTACCTGCACCATTGATAGCCCCACCTTGGAGGATGAGCGGACAGTAGTTACCCCTGGTAAGCCATTGACGGCACCTTCAATCGGTACGGTAACTTGGGTTTCTACTTCCTCTGGTGCTAATCCCGTGGCTTCGATGTGAATATCTACTTGGGGCGGTGCAAATTCGGGAAATACATCGAGAGGCATCTGGGTAAGGCTAAATATTCCCCAGAGGGTGACTAAAATCGTGCAGGTTACAATTAACCATCTTTGAGCGATCGAGTTTTTGAGGATCTGATCCAGAATTGAGTTAAACATTTAAACCTAGCGACCTCTTCCACGCATGACGACCCCAATAGCAAGTGTGCCTAATAGCAACACTGCCCCGCCACCAATGGCTAAGACTCCTGTGGGGATTCCACTGGCTTGGACTACAGCTTCTTCAGTTTTGGCAACTACCACTGATTCTGGATTGGTCGATACCACTGATTCGGGTTTAGCCGCTACTATTGATTCTGGTTTGGTAGGATTTTTTAGATTTTGAGTTTTGCGAGACTCGGCATAGAGGGACAAACTACCTTCAGTCACTAGCTTTTCGCTAACTGATAGCCCTTTAGTGATTTCGACTAGCTCACCTTTGGTATTCCCTGTAGTTACATCAACAGGCTCATAAAAATTCTGGTACCGCACGAAAACTAGCTGTTTGCCATTAGAATCCACCAATGCTGTAACTGGAATCATGACGGCGGCACTGCCATCAGGAGCGGGGGCGATCGGTTTAACCGTAATACCTAAGATTTGGTCACTCTGTTCATTCACCTGTACTTTCTCTATCCCACCTTTTGATTGAAATTCATCTCCATGCCCAACATGGGAAATGGCAATTTCTGGCATGAATAACAGCAGGGTCGCAATTAAAACAGTCTCTAACAATGGGTTTTGGGGTTTACGCATGGATCACTCTCACTGGGTTTTAAGTTAAAAAGCAGATTCATCTTGCCTGAGTCGGTATGAAATTGAGATGAAATTGAGGTTGTTTCGGTAAGATTAGTCTCGTGATTGAATTCCCTATTGAGTTTCCCAAGGTAATGAGAATTTTATTGGTAGAAGATGAAGAGGATTTGGGACTGGCAATTAAGCAGGTGCTAGTTAGCGAAAAATACGTGGTGGATTGGGTGCTTGATGGCGCGCAGGCTTGGCTCTACCTAGAAAATTGCTGGACGGACTACACGGTGGCGATCGTCGATTGGCTGTTGCCAAAGCTGTCGGGATTGGAGTTATGCCAACGTTTGAGGACAAAAAAAAATTCTTTGCCTGTGTTGATGTTGACTGCCCTCGGTCAAGCTGAAAATCGGGTGGCTGGACTAGATGCGGGTGCAGATGATTATTTGGTTAAGCCCTTTGTGATGGCGGAATTATTGGCACGGCTACGGGCATTACAGAGGCGATCGCCTCAAATCCAGCCTCAGAATCTCACCGTTGGCGCATTTACGTTGGATTGGGCTAACAATACTCTTTGTGTTGAGCAGAATGAGCGATCGGCTCTGATCGTTCCATTAACAGTTAAGGAATTTCAGGTACTCGCCTACTTGATGCAAAATCCCCAACGGATTGTTGCGGGTAGCAAAATTCGCCAGCAGCTTTGGGATATGGATGAGGAACCGATCAGTAATGTGGTAGCGGCACAAATGCGGCTGTTACGGCGTAAATTGGCTAGTTATAGTTGTGATTGTCCGATTGAGACGGTTCCTGGTCAAGGCTATCGGTTTATGGTTAAACCATGAATATCCATCGCTTATTTCGCCGCAGTCGGATTCAATTGGCGCTTTGGTTTACAGTGGTGATGGGCGGTATCCTTGGTTTGTCTGGGTTTGCGGTGTATCGTTCGATTGTGCAGTCTAATTGGAATGCTTTAGCGCAGGAAATTGAGTCTATTGCTGGCACTTTACACGATAGTCTGGAACCAACTTTGCCTGTCTCTGGTAATCCTGCTTTTGTTTTGCAGCAAATTTTCCCCGATCTGTGTTTATCTGGGCAAGCTTGTAATCTTAGTCCTACTTTAATTCAGCGACATACAACTGGAATTAGCGATCGCAATGTTTATTACATTCGCTTGTTTAATTATCAAGGGAAGTTACTTGCTTTCTCGCCTAATCAGGCTGCTCAACTTCCAAAAACTCTAAATTCGGCTGCGTGGCAGACTATTACTTTGGTTGATGGTAGTCGCTATCTGCAATTTACAACTATTCTGCATAGTTCTAGCGCAGAAACAAATCATTCTTCTTGGGGTTATCTGCAAATTGGGCGTTCTTTGGCGGCTTTTGATGCGGAGACAAATAGGATTCAATGGATTTTGGGGGTTAGTTTTGCCATTGCCCTGGGCATAGTTGCTACTTCTGGTTGGTGGCTGTCTGGTTTGGCTATGCAACCGATATATCGAGCGTATCAGCAACAACAGCAGTTTATCGCTAATGCTTCCCATGAGTTGCGATCGCCCCTTGCTAGTCTGTTGGCAACCGTCGAAGCTCTGATCCACCTTCCTAGTCTGAGTCAAGATCATACCCAAAAAATGTTACCTACGATTGAGAGGCAGGGACGGCGCTTGAGCGATCTAATTAAGGATTTACTGTTGTTAGCTAGTCTTGAACAGGATTCGCAGCCATTAGTTACTAAACCCTGTTGCTTAAGCGATCTGATTAATGATTTAGCTGAAGAATTTTTAGAACTGGCGATCGCTGCTGATGTGCGATTAGATAGTCAAGTTCCACTTTTGGAAATCTATGTACTCGGTCACGAATCCCAACTCTATCGCCTTGTATCCAACCTGATTGCAAATGCAATCCAATATACTCCGTCTGGGGGAGAAGTGATTCTCAGCTTAGAATTTAGCGATCGCCTAGCTTTGATTAAGGTGAAAGATACGGGAATTGGGATTTTGCCTGAACAACAGAAGTATATTTTTGAACGTTTTTATCGAGTGGATAGCGATCGTTCTCGTAGGACTGGAGGAACGGGTTTGGGTCTGGCAATTGCTAGGGCGATCGTGCATCAGCATCAAGGTCGGCTTTCTCTCCAAAGTGAAAGCGATCGGGGCAGTGTATTCACAGTTCAATTACCTCGGATTCAACGATCTCTAAAATGTTAAGTCATACTCAATGAGATATTTAATAGCGGCGGAACGCATACCGCAGGTAATCGCCACATCAGAAAATTGCTTGAGAGATTCTAACTTTAGAGCCTAATTGATTGCTTCACTAAAAATCTATTTAATAATTTAGTCAAGAAATTTGTCTGAAAAGCTTCTTGGATTGGTAACTGAAATATTTTGAATTGGATGTAACACAAGTAAGTCATTATCTCCAGTGATAATATGCAAAGCTTCACCATTTATAGCGAGGTCAATAAACTTGTCATCTTTGGGATCGCGGCAAAGTTTAATTTGATTGATAATTTCTATAGATAGCCACACTGCATTGATGCGAATTATTAATCCTGCAACATCTTTAGGGGTAATATATTTAGAAAATTTAGGGCGACTCAGTACTGATGTAAGTTCTGTTAAGGTTGCATGGGAATATAAAATCGTCCCCTTATTTTCTGCCCAGTTTAAAGTCTTAGCGGCAATAGATTCTGGAGATAAAAAGGAACTAATTAAAACATTAGTATCAAATACAAAACGCATGGAGATATTAATCTTTATTCAAAAGCGCTTGTAATTTTTCTTCAGTTAATCCTTGTTTTTGGGCTTTGTAGCCAATATTTGCCCTAAATTGTTGAAATTCTTGAATATTTATTTGGATAATCCGTTGATATTCTTCTATTGACAAAATTACGGCAACATCACGATTTTGTTGGCGAATCATTATTGGTTCGTGTTGGGCTTGGTCAATGACTTTATTAAAGGCTCGATCTGCTTCTGATGCTGAAATGATTTGCATGGCTATACCTTTTTTGCTCTCATTATAATCAATGGGATATATAATACCGCTCTCCACATCACAAAGATTGTTTGGGAGATTTTAACCTTAATAAATTTGCGCTATACTGTCATACAGAGTTATGACAAACGAAGAATATGAGAGTTAATGCTCGACTCGACAGCGATCGCGCTACGAAGCTCAACTACATACGTCAGCGCACTAATCAAGGTACGTCTGAAATCATGAAAGCGG
>CAZLKI010000237.1:1489-4776 GCA_964560035.1 uncultured Synechococcus sp. | reverse complement strand
AAATTTTCCTATTTGTAACTTTATCTTAATTTGGGTTTTATTTAACCGTTTTTAATGAAGATAAGGGAGTACCTAAAACGCTCAAATTCAAAATATGTCCACCAGCTACAAGATATACAGGATTGGCAATACCGCCGACTTGTCTGACTAATGTACCTAAGCGATCGCGAAATAATCTCCCCATTGGATAAGCAGGAATTACTCCCCAACCGACTTCTTCAGCAACGAGAATCACATTTGCGGTAGTAATTTGAAGGCTGATTAGAAACTCGGTTAAAGTCTCTTCCCAGTTTTGCTCGTCAACTTCTAAAAGATTTGCGACCCAAGTTCCTAAAGAATCTACCAATAAGCAGGTATCTAAACTAGCCGATCGCAATGTCAAAGCTAAATCTATCGGAATTTCTAAAGTTTGCCAATCTAAAGGACGGCGATCGCTATGTTGTTGAATTCTTTGCATCCATTCTAAATCCTTGGGATCGAGGCGAGAAGTGGCGATATAAATTACAGGCTGACCGAGTTGAGCAGCTATGGTTTCTGCCCATTCACTTTTTCCCGATCGCGTAGCTCCTGTCACTAAGGTAATCATGGCTGTAATTCCTGTTTTAATCCCATTTTATCTAAGATATTTTCGATTGCGATCAGAAGTCGATCTTGATGCCAATTCTGATTATTGTGATTATAAAGACTAAATGCGATCGCACATCCACCTGCTGCTACTCCTTCTTTGACAAATCCCTGCTCGTAAATGCGAAGTTGGGAATATTTTGATTGGGAAAAACTTAATCTTGTGGCGAGTAAAATTGGCTCTGGTATAATGGCTCTGGCTAATCCTACGGTATCTCCTGTCGGATCTTCGGCAACCCAGCGCGTCGTTCCTATGGCAATATTTTCGGGATGCCAAGTCAGATTTTGACTAGAGACGATCGCTACTGCCAAGGCATAAACTGCGATCATTTGAGTTCCGCCAGCGAGTAAAACTCCGATCTTTGCACTAGCGGCGATCGCCATTCCCGCGACAACTGGCTGCATCGGATCGCCTACGGCAGCTACTAAAGCTAGAGGATTATGCCATTCCGTTCCGCCTAATTCTTCTCTCGATCCTAGCTTTAATCCAAGTTTTAATCCTAGATTTACTAATTCGGCTTTTTGATCGTGATTGCATTGAGCGTGGCTGCTGTTAATTTTTCCCGTTGCATCAATTCCTAGTCCCGTAAGGATTCCTAAGGCTGTAGTTGTTCCTCCGACCACACATTCGCCAATCACGATGTAGCATTCTTGCTGTGATAACTGATTCGCTAACTCTTCGCCCCAAATTAATCCTTGATTGAATAAACGTTCGACCACCTCAAGGGGCAGAGATTTTCCTGTTTCTATAGACTTCGCTGGCATCCCACCTAAATCTACACAAGTCACATTAGGAACTTCGGGTAATCCTGCATTAAATAGCTGCAAATGCAAGCCTAAACTTTCAATTACGGCTCTAGAAATTACGACTGGAGATACTCCCGCCGTCAATGGTGGTAAAGGATAAGAACATGGATGTCCCGCTCCATGATAGAGAAATTCAGCATCAGCTAAGGCAGTGTAACGGCGATCGCTTGGACTAGCACCAGCAGCAGAAATGTTGGGAATTAGTCCTGTATCTGTAAATCCTAAGATACAAGCAATAAGCGGAAGTTTCCCTGAATATCTTTTGAGCCAGCGATCGCCCATTTCACATTGGGTATAGCACTTTATCGATTGTTCCCATGATTCCATTACTTTTTTGTGCCCCCTTTTTTTGGAACTAAATTAGAACTAAATCCTAACTTAACTAGAACTACGATAAAATCATTAAATCAGCTTTAACCCCGAAAAGTTATGCGAATTTTAGATGTTTTAACCTACGATCGACTAATACTGCCCCATGCTGAAGAGCAACGCCTAATTATGAGTGACATCAGTTGGGAGCAATACTGTACATTTAGTGATTCAATTAGAGAGGAATTTCCCAGTTTACGTATTACTTATTTAGAAGGTATTTTAGAAATTATGCCAACTTCCAGTGAACATGAACGGCTAAAGACAGTTATTGCCCGTTTGATTGAAATGTACGTTGTCGAAAGAGAAATTGGGCTGGATGGGTATGGCAGTTCGACTTTTCGCAAACAGGAAGTGCTAAGGGGTTTAGAGCCTGATGAATGTTATTGCTTGGGGGAGTTAAAAGAAGTTCCCGATATTGCGATCGAGATTAACTTAACCAGTGAAGGCATAAATAGATTAGATGTTTATTGCGGTTTGGGAATTCCTGAAGTATGGTTTTGGGAAGTCAAAAAGCAAAAATGGCACCTTTATCGCTTACGCAATGATGTATATGAATTAATTTCAAAAAGTGAATTTCTTCCAGAATTAGATTTCGCTTTACTGACTCAGTTTATCTTAGTCACAAATCAGAATCAAACTCAAATAGCGATCGCCTATCGTAATAGTCTTAGGTCTAAAGACTCTTAGGGATTTAGCTGGGATCGAGAGCTACGATTTCGCGAATATTAATAAATGCTGTTGAGAAATATCTCTTTTTGTCTCCTTCCAAACTAATCCCACTGCTTCCATTTCTTTAATTACCTGTCTTTCGGTCATCTTATGCAAGGGCTTAATAGCAATAAAAGGATTCTCACCTTTGTACTCGACTAACGCTACTCTACCATTAGGTTTTAATGCTGTAATTATTCCCTTCATCATCTCTTGAGGATAATCAAATTCATGATAAGCATCCACCATCAAGGCTAAATCTATACTAGCTGGAGGTAAATTTGGAGATGTATCTGTACTGAGAATTGGTTCCACATTTAAATCGTGTTTTTCCTCTTTAATTTCTTGTTTAACCAGAGTCATAATTTCAATCATCTCAGGTTGAATATCCACTCCATAGACTTTACTGACAAGGGGCGCAATGCGAAAACTAAAATATCCCGTGCCCGCGCCAATATCTGCAACTACATCCGAGGGTTTAAGATTTAATTGGTCTATAACTTTTTGAGGTTGTTCTTCTTTTGCTCTGGGCGATCGCTCTAACCATCCCGCACCTTGATGTCCCATTACTTGAGCAATTTCCCTTCCCATGTAAAATTTACCAATACCGTCAAGATTATGATTAGCTCTAAATTGATATCTAAATCCATCTAGCTGGCGATCTAACTGGGCTGAAGCTGGAAAAATCAGGCAAAAGGCAAGAACTAGGCTGAGGATAATTGTTTTAAGCATTTTAATAATGTTATTCAGGTTTTACTCTAACCCAATCAAGCTCA
>CAZLKI010000237.1:0-1389 GCA_964560035.1 uncultured Synechococcus sp. | reverse complement strand
TACCTCAGAGGCTCAACTTTCTACCTAAAAGTATGAACTTTCAACCTCAATAGGTTCGACTTTCTACCTCAGAGGCTCAACTTTGTACCTAAAAGAGCGGAGATAGATTGTTTTTTCTAATAGTCTGGCAAAAAGGTTTGAGATTACGCTTTTAATGGCACTTTTTTTAATGACACTTTAGTAAGATAATGTTTTTAATTATTTAGTCAATTATTTAGTTAATCATCTGGGGCAATAATCCATGAACGATCGAGAAAAGCTGCAACAGTTAGTGGGAAATCTGGCTAAGGCGATCGTAGGCAAAGATGATGCCATTCAACTTACTCTAGTCGCATTGCTATCTAGTGGGCACGCGCTGTTAGAGGATGTACCAGGCGTAGGGAAAACTCTACTAGCAAAGTCGTTAGCGGCCTCGATCGCTGGCACTTTTCAGAGAATCCAATGCACTCCTGACCTATTACCCACAGATATTACTGGTACAAATATTTGGAATCCTCAATCTGGACAATTTCAATTTCTGCCAGGTCCAGTATTTGCCAATATTTTACTAGCTGATGAAATTAATCGGGCGACCCCACGGGCACAATCCGCTTTGCTTGAAGTCATGGAAGAGTCGCAAGTGACAATAGATGGAGTTTCTCGTTCGGTACCATCTCCGTTTTTTGCGATCGCCACTCAAAATCCCATTGAATATCAAGGCACATTTCCCTTACCAGAGGCACAACTCGATCGCTTTGCTCTGGCTTTTACTTTGGGCTATCCCAGTCGGGATGAAGAGATTGAAATTTTACTAAAAATGCAGTCGGGTGTGATTGGTGGGAATAAATTAGAGCCTTGCATTACTACCGAAGAAGTTTTAGCTTTACGGCAAAAGTGTAAGCAAATAGCGATTAATCGTAACACCAGTCAGTACATTGTAGATTTGGTTAGAGCGACTAGAGAAGATAGTGAAATCAGCTTGGGGGCAAGCCCTAGAGGTACAGTGGCACTCCAACGCACCGCTCAAAGTTTGGCGTTTTTAAGAATTAATCTCGACCCCAGCCGTAAATCTGAGTACGTTACTCCCGATGATGTGAAGTTTTTGGCTCCATTTGTATTGGGTCATCGCATTATTCCTGTAGGTCGGCGATCGCCCAAGTCGATTATTCAAAGATTGTTGGACACTGTACCAATGCCTTAGAGCAACAGAGGGCGGGTGGTTCATTAATCGCTAATCGCAGCTAGAAGCAGTTTTCCAAGTTCCAACAAAGAATATGCGCAATCTTAAAAAATAAGATTAGGCTTCTGAATCTGGTAGCTTAGTTTCTTTCGGTGCCGCTGATACCGCTGCTGATACCGCCGTACGTAGAATAAGCGGGGCAGTGACCCCTAAATGTAATGCCTGATAAT
>CAZLKI010000236.1:401-4804 GCA_964560035.1 uncultured Synechococcus sp. | reverse complement strand
ACTCGATCGGGAATGGCAAACAGATAATCGGGAATGGTGGATGAATCTCCATCGGCGATCGCAGCGTCAACAAATTCAGCTAGATGCCCTAAATCAGAAATCTAAACAACAAGTTTTATCCATAAATGAGCAGTGGCAACAGGCAAAAATAACATCGCTTTTACATAAGAATGCTGCTATTCCGCTTTTGGAGGCACTGCTAGAGCGAGAACCATCTCATATTGCGGGCGAGTGGGTTGTCAAAATCTTAAGCGACAATGACAAATTAGGTAGAGCAATCCGTAAAGTTAGTTCTACCGCAATTTATCGCTATCATTTTTAGGTAGTAGCTTTATAACGTAGTTCGGTAAAAAGGACGCTTCACAACTTGGGCGGGATAGGTTTGATTTCTAATTTGCACTTGCAGGAGTTGCCCGATCGCGGCTAAATGAGTAGGAACATAACCGAGGGCGATCGCTTTACCTAAAGTTGGAGATAGAGTACCACTGGTGACTATTCCCACACTTTCATCGTTAAACAAAATTGGATAATCGTGACGGGCAATATTTTTTCCTTGCATTTCTAGGGCGACAAATTTCTTAGATACTCCCAGATTTAATTGAGATTCTAAAGCCGCTCGACCGCTAAAATCTCCCTTCTCTTTTAGATGCACGATCCAGCCTAAATCTGCTTCTAACGGCGAAATCCGATCGCTCAGATCTTGTCCGTATAGGTGCATTCCTGCTTCTAAGCGCAAAGTATCGCGGCAGCCCAAGCCACAAGGGGTTACACCGAGATCGATTAATCTTGCCCAAAGCTCTTGTCCGATCGCCACGTCCGTCATCACTTCAAAGCCATCTTCACCTGTATAACCAGTCCGCGCTACAAAACTGGGGCTGTTGGAAACACCAATTAAAATATTAGTTCTGATATGTCCAAATTTTTTAACTTGGGTTAAGTCTTCGCCTACAACACCTTGTAAATATTTAATGGCATCTTTACCTTGAATCGCAATTAGGGTTTGCGCGGAGGAGCGATCGCTAAATTCACAATCTGAAACTTTAAGGTACTCTGTAATCCATGCCCAATCTTTATCTGTGGTCGAAGCATTAACAATCATTGACCAATCATCATCACCGTGACAATAAAAAATTACATCGTCAATAATGCCGCCATCGGAATTAAGCAAAACCGTGTACTGCGCCTGTCCAGTTTTTAGCCTCGCTAGATTAGAAGGCACTAATTTTTGCAGCGAACTTAATACGTTTTTACCCTTAATTGCAAACTTACCCATATGGGATACATCAAACATTCCCACTGACGAGCGTACAGCCTGATGTTCGGCTATAATCCCCTTATATTGCACGGGCATTTTCCAGCCTCCAAATTCCACCATTCTGGCGTTTGCATCTAAGTGTAGTTCATACAAAGGGGTTTGCTTTTGTAAGTTGGTCATATGGATTATTTGATTATTTACTGAGTAATTTGATTAGTTAATCAACGATCTGGGTTTCTGTATTATTCTACTTCTATGTACGAGCGTGAATCAGAATCTAAAATCGGCGGTTTTGGGCAGTGGTTATTTAAAATCTTGTCTTTGGGAATATGTGCTGTAGCGTTATATGCTCGATTTCCGTATATGACTCTTTTAGGTTTGTCTCCAAACTGGCTGCTAATTTGGTTAGTAGTCTGGAGTATTAATCGACCAGTCATCTTAGCGGCGATCGCAGGGGTATCGCTAGGATTAATTCAAGATGGCATGACGATTCCCAGTGGGGTAGATTTTGCTCCAACTCATATTATTGGAATGGCGATCGCTGGAACTCTGACATCTCTCATGCAAAAAGAACGCTTTATTCAAGAAGACTTTATCTCTATAGCTCTAATTGTATTTGGTATGACCGTAATTTCAGAAACAGCGATCGCCCTTCAGTTGACTCTATCTGGTCAAAATATCGCTCAAATTTGGGAATTGCAACAGCGCATTACGCTCGGATCGGCGATTTTAAGTAGTTTGTGGTCGCCCGTACTTTATCCCCTCAGCCGTCTGACTATATCAAAACCCAAGTGATTAGATTAACTGGTTAGATCGTTAACCTAGTTACAAGTCTTCTGATTAGACATCTTGGGAGAATCTAGATCGTCAGAAAAGCGAATTGGTCTTTGAGTGGCACTAATTAACCCTTTCGCCCTGAGACTGGCAGCTTGGGAACTTCCTAAATCGAATGATTGCGAAAACTCATCTTTCAAGCAGTTCACCGTCTTTTCCATCACAGCTACTTCTTGCTCTAGATCGTGGAGCTTACTAACTTGGACGGATTGATCTGGTATTAACTTGATCAGTCCAACGATCGCCGCAGTTGAAAGTAAAATATTTACTGAGATTGTCGCCAAATTTTCGTAGGATTTGGATCGATTAGCTCTGAGTGGGATTTTTGAAACGGATTTTTGAGTTGATTTTTTAACTGCTGGTTTAACTGCTGGTTTAACTAAAGTGTTAATTAAAACATCGGAACTATTAGCTGATTTGCCAGATGCACTAGGTTTTCTCATATCTGTTTTTTGATTTGTTATTAAACTTGAGGCGATCGCGCTTTAGTTACAACCCTAGGGTTACAAATAATTACAAGATAGAGAATAAAACATTAGTTGGAGTCTGGCAAATTAATTGATTTTTAATTGTTTAAAAAGCTAATCAGATTTAACTATCAGCTAGGGCAGTACCGAGCATTAAAGCTAAAACTGCGGGAAACAAAGCTACAACTAAAGCGACAAAAATTTGGGTATCTGATAGACTCATAACATTCCTCTGTTTATTGAATAAGTTTATTTTATAAGTAGTTTATTTACTAACTACAAATATATTAAAGAATGTTTACTCAAATCCAATTACCCAAGAGCCAACATACCGCAAAATAGGTAACTCCGCAGGTCCGATCACGCGGGCATCAAATTGATAAAGACCGCTATAAAAAGGATTACGCACATTAGAAAGAACGAGCTTTAGGGCTCTACCTGCAGGAATTGGCTCTTTCGCAATTACTTCAATCCTGCGATTTTCTTTGTCCCATGAAGCTGATTCTAAGGGCAAGTTCTTATCGTTGAAACGTAAGTCCATCGCGTTTGGATCGAATTCCCCATCATAATTATCACGATATGTAACAACAACTTGAGAAACTTGAGTTTTTTGAGCGGGTATTTCTAAGTAGTAGCGATCTATTTGTTTAGACCTGCCTCCATCAAGGTAGTAAGACAAAGCACTATCTCTGACATTACCAAATAGAACTATTCCAGCCCCAGTTTGGGCAAGAACGGCAGCAGTAGATGTGATGCCAAGGGCGAGGCAGCAAGAATAGAGGATAAATCTTTTAGACATAGGTTCATTGGTGATGATTGCTGAAATTGACGAAAAAGTCTAATGTTTTGATTCCAGTTTGATTCTAGGACTTTCAGTAAATTAATTCTAAATCACGATCGCAGATTTAAGCTGATTTTCAGCAAGCTTTCATTTTTGACCCTCTTGCTTTTAGTTAAACTTCTAATTAAGCTTTTAGCTAAAGTGATAGTGATTGGTTTTTGTAACTAAAAAATTAAGTTTCAATTATGTCGATCGCTAAATTAAATGAAGTGAGGAGGTTAACAGCAAATGAGCTTAACTCGGATATTTACCAGTTCTGATTTTTTTCAACCTAGCGATCGCGAGCCCATTCGATCGGTCATAACTGAATCCGCCCATGCCGTTGTTGTCGCTTGGTATGTAAAACCCCAACAAATAATTTCGCCTCACATTCATCCACACGGGCAAGATACATGGACGATCCTTTCGGGTATTGGAAAATACTATCTCGACAAACATGGCAATACCCAAACGATCCAATCGGGTGATGTAGTGGTTGCGCCGATTGGATGCGTACATGGGGTGACTAACATAGGTGCCGAGCCTTTGATCTTTATATCTGTGGTGACACCAGCCACAGCAGGCTATGAGACGATCGAGCTTTAAAGTGTAGATAAATAATTTCTATCTCCAGACTCTAAAGTTTTTAAAAAAGTTTTGAAAGTCATTACATCCTTTAGTAACTTGAGTTAGTTAAGGCTTCAAGTTACTTGGGCAGCAAATAAACTTGGTAAAATCGTAATTATGGTTTAGGTGTAGCAGTTGATGGATTAGCTGCATTACTGGGGTCAACATTTTGATTATTAAGAATAATCTGGTTATTAGGAAAGCCAGTCGGATTTGTATTACTAGGAAGAGTTACATTTTCGGGATTAGGGTTTATTTGATAAGTAGGAAATCCGTTTGGGCTTATAGGATTAATATTAGTCGGATCGTTAGGATTAATATTAGTATTTGGATTACCAAGATTAATTTGATAAGTAGGAAACCCATTCGGACTTGTAGGATTAGTCGGATTATTGGGTAA
>CAZLKI010000236.1:0-391 GCA_964560035.1 uncultured Synechococcus sp. | reverse complement strand
TTAGGCTGAGTAGCTGGAATGATTTTAATAGTGGCTTGAGCTAAAACGGATGGAACGGCTAACATCATTGTCGTACTTATTCCGACAAAACTTCCTGCAAATAGAGAGATAAATAAATTAGAAATATTGTTTGGGTAATGGTTAGTTGAAATAGTCATATATGCCTGTGTAAAGTTTAGTTGAAGTGCAAACATTAGTCCTGCGTACATTAATTTAATAATACTTAGAACTTAAATATTCTTTATCTTCAACCTGACGGATATATGCTTGAGATGACCTATACGAAAATATATAGGAATGCTCCAATTGATTGAATTGCCTAAGAATGTACTAATCCTTTAGGACTTACGCACTCAAAGTTATAGAAACTTAGTGTGAGGGAGTTTGAGGG
>CAZLKI010000235.1:0-4808 GCA_964560035.1 uncultured Synechococcus sp. | reverse complement strand
AAGTAATTTATATAAAGTGGCAGCGTCCCAAATAGTCCCACAATTAAGGCAAACATTAGCAGTAATTGTTTCGCTCCTACCTTTACCTGTCACAGCACCAACAGCACCGCCTACCACACCAAATAAAGCCCAACCTGCGATCGCACGTCCCCAGTTAACATTTTGACGGCTATCAGTTTTTATTTGAATATCATTTGATCCACAGTTGGGACAATTTGCCATAAAAGTTTTAAGTAGGTTATGAATAATTATCTACAGTATTTTGAATCTAGCTCGTACAAACTAGACAAAATATTTTTATTGTCAGGCTGCGATCGTATAAACTAGAACTAAAACCGATACATAGCAAGGGTTTTAGCTTTTATCGCCTGAATTGTAACGAAACCTTAATAATTCAGTAAGGCAAATTAATTAACAAATTTTCACGCTTGGAGATAAATTGAACTTTATGGAAATTTCTCAAGCTGAGCGCGATCGTCGTAGACAATTAATCCATCTTGTGAAACCGTGGCAATTTTCCACTGGTGCCAAGACCGAGCGAGGCAAGGCTATCTCAAGTCAAAATGCAATGAAGCATGGAAGATATTCTAGTTGCCCAGAAGTTAGAGCGATCGCAAGGGACAAGGCAGAAAAAGCAGCGATGGATATTTTCACTGCCAAAGTGCTTAGAGTCATCAGGACTTGCGATGCCAGCGTCTAGCTTTATATTTATGTTTTTAGTGGCGATCTCTCAGTGTGTCCAGTTAGTTAAGCGATCAACATAATGTACTTTTCCTGCACATTTAACTATTGGGGCGATCGACTACTAAACAAAAAAACTAATTACTTAACTCAATCTGCTTAAAGCCATACAATTTCCCCAACTCAGAAGATTGGAGATATTTAAGTCGTTGTTGATACGTCATAACCTGTTTTGTGCCAGCCCGAACTTGCTTAGGAGTTAATACGCAGTGGCTTTCCCCACTGTTGTTCGTGGTTTCGACAAAATTCTGTAGCTTGTTGTCTTGTGAATCTAAAAGCATATAAATCTTCTCCAGATACACCAGGTGCATTCCCAATGTGATCTAGTTTTATCACATTCCTGTAGTAATCGAACGCATCAGTTAAAGAGCTTAGTAAAAGCAGATCATCACTATCGTTGCAGGGACAATAGTACAGAGCAACTTGTGAGGCATACCAAATCAGCCATTTGCCTACAGGCTCAACTAAACGATTATCTATGGTGCCACGACTTTTTGGATGGGCTTCCAATTGTTCTATTTCTAAAACATTTTGACTTTCAGATATAGGAAAAATACTGTAACGCAGTAATCCCCACAAAATATTGTCACAAGTTATTCTGACAATATTTTGATAATCAAATCCAGTATTTCGCCATAAGCTGATCCAATCAAAATCCCATATTGGCATATCTCCTATATTTGCGTTGGTTATTAATGCGTGTCTTTCGCCTATTAAGGTTTTAACCTTCACATGATATGAACCTATAAAATTCACAAATTCCTCAGTTGAGTTTATTTCCATAGTCAATTTTTAATCCCGCTTAATATTTAGCGATCGCCTAAAGCATTTACCTTGCGATTACCAACGATGTAATTATGATGGATTACTAATTCAGATATAAGGGGGAAATTTTATCTAAGTGATCAACACGGTACTAAGGTTAATTGCTGAATCGTTGCTCTAGTCGGTGGGAATGAATTAATGGGAGGATCATTTTGTTCTGATTTGTGGCTAGTTTTTAGCTGTTCTACACCCTCTATAAATTTAATAAATATAGGGTGTAGAACAGGATTTACACCAGCATTAGCAAGCCTTTCAGCCCGTCGCCTCAGAATTGCTTTAACTTTCTCTAGGTACTCAAAATCTAACTGGTAGAAATAGACTAGCTTTCCATTGACTCGATGGCGGTCACTCGTTTTATTTAGTTTCTCAGGATCGGGGTTAGGATTTTTTAAGCCAACCAATTCAATTAGAGCTGCAACGATTGCACACTCAGTCATTTTTGCAGGGTTAAAACCTAGAACTTTTTTAATATCTGGGCTATGTTCCTTGCATTTAGTGGCGATCGCTTGGACTAAAACAGTATCTTTGCTCCATTGAGTATCTTTTTTTAGGGCATAGCTCATAAACTCATAAAATCCAATGAACTCTAAGGTTTTGCGCTGTATTTCATTTACTCCAAAATCCCAAGGCGTGGCAGTATGATCCTTTGGAGTACCCTCATCAATGGTTTTAGTGTCAGCAGATTTAGCAAGCTCAGGGAATACAAGGTATTCAAGACGCTGTAACTGTTTCTTGGTTCTACCCTTGCGATCAGATAGAACGTCATCGACAGCTATATCTTCAATAACGTACCACTGGGCTAAGTGATATTTATCCAAGGCAAGTTGCTCATCTATGGTCAGGGTTTCCTTTGCCTCTAGCATTTCAGCCTCAACCTCAGTCAATTTTGTAGCGTGGGCAGTGGCGATCGCATCCTCAAGTTTAATTTCTTCAATAGCAGCTTTGATTGAATCTCTCGCAGTCTCATCTTCTGCAAGTTCTATGGGGTCAACTTTATAGCCAGTCATGCTCAATCTGACTTGCAAGCAATCTCTAAAATGCCACATTGAAAAGTTGCGATCTGCTTCATACTCTGCAAATAGATCGAGGTGTGGGTTATCCTCCCACTTGTAATGTTTTAGAGTATCTAGCTTTTCAGGGTTTAATTCGGCTCTGAGAAGTTGCGCTGTGAGATTGGTTAAAGATTTAAGATTGCGCTTAATGTCAATCGGATTAGTTTCAGTCCCAGCTTTGCTAAACAGCTTGCCAGTCTCAGCAGCCCACACCGTGCGAGGGATAGGACTGCGATCTCTTTCCAGACTTTGCATACAGTCATCGGTAATTACAGATCGACCGTAAAAAACTCCGCAAACCTCATCAAAGTGAGCAAAGGTCAGAGATAGACCTGTAAAGCCACTGGGAGTAATAATTGCTACTTTGATGTGGGGATTATCAGCTACGAACTGATTAGGGATAGTGGAAAACTCTAAACCTTGGTCACTGCCTGAAGTTTGGCTATTGAATTGAAATATGGCATCATTGCCAATAACGGGAGCTAGTAACTTCGCGATCGCTTTACCACGAGTTAGGCTATCGGTAAAAATTAGGAGTTTTTCGCCATTCTTAGCTTTAGTTAAAATCTCTGCAACTATTGCAGAATCATCATTAGATTTGATAAATCTGCAATCACCCCGTGGTCTTTGGTATTCATTTAACAAAACCATCGACGGGGATTCACCACGCAGCCGACAGATATAATCAATCTCGCGATCGCCCAAATCTGCGCTCAATAGAATTACCCGTTCAGCAGCTTTAATTAATTGTTCAAGCCGTCTTAGCAGTAGAGGACGCTTGCCATTCTTTTTGCAAGTGGCACTAGTTAGCAATGCTCTTAGACCTTGATCGCATTCATCAAGAATTAGATCGCCCTGGTCTACTTGCTCAGGTTTGATTTTAAGAATTGACTCAAAACATCCCGCTATTCTTTTAATTTCAGCCTCAGTTAAAAATCTCTTTTCTCTACGGTTAAACCACTTGCCATCTATGCTATCTAAGTCATTTAAGAAACTTAGGTTAATAACTGTCGCAGCATTACGCTCTAGGCTAATTCTATGCCCCAATTTAACGATATTATTGCCTTCAGTTAGCTTCATTAGTAGCTTAGTTTTGCCTGTGCCATAATCGCTGATAATTGCAACAATGCCAGTTTTTGGGAAAGTTTCACGGGCGATCGCAGTACTTAAATCGGGTACGTTAACCGTAAGAGTAGGCTTATATTTGACTAATCTATGGCTATATCTGTCTTGAACTTGCCACTGTGTAAGCGATTTAGCATTATCATAGGCTTTAGTCCACGCCTCTAACCCTTGATTGACTACTAAATCATCTATGCCCTTATCCCTCCCATTGGCATTATCCCAACGGGCGATCGCTACATCACAATTTTTCTCTGTTAATAATTTGGCAGTTTTCCAGATCGCAGCGTTTACTTTTTTTACGGTTTCAGGCTTAGAATCACGGTCAAATGCCATGATTATTTTTCTACCCTTGGCGGCAAACCTCTCTAAATCTGGGATTAACTCAGGGGCGGGTAATGCTACCCCGTGCTGAGTAGTTCGATACCCGCCATTCACACCAGTTAGAGAGATTGCGATCACGGAAAAACCGAGTAAGCATAACGCTTTCTTTGCGCCCTCGGTTATAACTATGGGAATTTCAGGATGTAGCTCTAACCAATCCCAAAAACTGCCTTCCCGTGGCACGGTTACGCTGTACCTTGCCCCAATTATCAGCCGTAGCCATGTTGGTATCGGTGGCAAGTATGCCCTGCTACCGTTGCCAGTGGGGGTCTCATATTTTACAAATTTAAGATTTTTTACCCGTGGATTAGATAGCTTAAGTTGCCACGGATCGCCCGTCTCTTGATTAAACGACGCGGCAAATAGTGTCTCTTTAACTTGATGTCCAAATCGTGTAACCCGCCACCCTAAAGCATCATGGATAGGTGTCTCTACATTTCCTGAGATATCAGTGTTTAGCCCAGATAGGAAGGTTACAGAGCTATTAAAGACCTTTTCACCAATCCCTGATCCTTTTATACATTCCTTAGCGATCGCATCTTTAAACTGGTCGTCAGTTAAAACAGGTGAATTATTGCTGCCTGTGGCTTGAGTTGATTGCCCAAATCCAGTGCCACTAAGGGCAGATTTGGTGTATGTACCGTCTGGTCTTTGATAAAGAGTCCTGATCTCATCTTGGTTGTA
>CAZLKI010000234.1:0-4865 GCA_964560035.1 uncultured Synechococcus sp. | reverse complement strand
AGATCCTTTAGAACATCTTAACTTTACGGGCATAATCGTAAGCTCCATGTAACCTATGCTCAGGTCTAAGTACAAATAACTATGTCAAATCTCAACAATAGTTTGTCTTCTCAATTGTCTGAAGCTCAAGTATCAGTTTGGCTAAGAGGCTTGCTGAGTGTAGCTTTGGCTGATAACGATTACAGTATAAAAGAACAAAACCTCATTCAAGAATTATTTAATAGCAATCAAATTTCTACTCTAGAACCTCTTAAATCCAGCGAAATTACATCTATTTTTGGAAACGATCCCACATTGGCACACAACTTTCTGCGAACTGCAGTCATGGTAGCCCTAGTCGATGGTGATTATTCTGAAGCAGAACATAAATTAATTCAAGAATTTTGTACCGTCCTCAATCAAGACCTCAATCAAGACCTCAATCAAGAGTTAAATATTATGTCAAATCTGCGATCGCAACTCGAAAATCCATACGAACACCGTTCTAATTTGCTCGATCCGATGAAAGAGTGGTTAGACGGTTTAAATGTCAAAGAATCTAAAATTGCCCGATTTCTATGTAAAGTCATACCTGCCCAGTGCCCCTTTGAACGAGATGTGTTTATGTTTGGGCATAAAATCGTCCATATTCCTGCGATGTGTCAGATCAATCCGTTGTACGATCAGTTAGTTGGATTGCGTTTTCGATCGCTGACGTTTTTGGCAGATGAATGTGGTGAAGACATATCAGAATTTTGTTAATGACTTCTTGTGAATGGCTAAGGTTACAACATGGCAAATGAACCAGATAATACGTCTCTTTCTACTAACGTTTTAAAAATAGTTTGGGCGTTAAATATTGCTGGTTGGGTGGGATTTTGGTCGCAATTAGTCCTAGCTATAATTTCAACCTTAATTTTACTATTTGCGATCGTCAGTCGTAACGCTGGGAATACAGGTGCGAATAATCCGGGGACTGGCGCGGGTTTATTTTTAGCATTTTTAGGACTGGTAGCTGTCTATTTGAGTATATTTTGGAGCTATCGCTATACCCTGATGGCGAAGAAACTACGCGGGGAAAGCCGTCCCTCTAGGGCTGACACCGTTAAACAACTAAAAATTGGTTTGATTATTAGTTTTGTCGGGATGTTTATCACTATACTTGGCGCAGGAGCGATCGTGGGTGTATTAGTTGCTAAATCTTTATCGCAGCCGCAAAATGCTTTGATCAACACTGACTTTAGCCGTTTGGTGCAACCCATAGATATTTTTATCGTGCAGGCAAATACTAATACTATTCTGGCTCACTTTTTGGGTTTGATAACTTCGGTATGGCTGCTCGATCGCATTAGTAAGTAGTTTTGCCCAACTCAGGTTAGCAAGAAAAGTATAATTTTTTTAAGATTTACGTGGTTTGCGTGACTTAACGCTATAAAGTGGTATTAAATACACAAAGTCTAAAGGATCAATTAAGTTTTATGAGCAATAAGCCCGAGCGCGTTGTCTTGATTGGCGTGGCAGGAGATTCTGGCTGTGGAAAATCCACCTTCTTGGGTCGTCTAATAGACCTGTTTGGCGAAGAATTTATGACGGTTATTTGTTTGGATGACTACCACAGTCTAGATCGCAAGCAACGTAAGCAGACAGGTATTACTGCTCTCGATCCCCGTGCTAATAATTTCGATCTGATGTACGAGCAAGTCAAAGCATTGAAAAATGGCGAATCGATTATGAAGCCTATCTATAACCACGAGACAGGTTTACTCGATCCCCCCGAAAAAATCGACCCCAATCACATCATTGTGATCGAAGGTTTGCACCCGCTCTATGATGAAAGAGTGCGATCGCTTCTAGATTTTAGTGTTTATCTCGATCTTAGCGATGAAGTTAAAATTGCTTGGAAAATCCAACGGGATATGGCAGAACGTGGGCATACTCTAGCTGATGTGATGCTAGCGATCGAAGCCCGTCGCCCAGATTTCTCGGCATTTATCGATCCCCAAAAAGCCCATGCTGATGTCGTAATCCAAATTCTGCCTACAAACTTGATCAAGGACGACAAAGATCGTAAAGTTCTGCGCGTTAGACTTGTGCAAAAAGATAATGTAGAAAATTTCCAGCCCGTTTATCTATTTGATGAAGGATCTGACATTACTTGGACACCCTGTGGTAAAAAGTTGACTTGCTCATACCCCGGAATGCGCTTCTACTATGGTTCAGATGCTTACTTTGGTAATCCCGTAACTGTTTTAGAAGTAGATGGACAATTCGATCGCCTCGATGAAGTAGTTTATATTGAAAATCATTTAAGTAATCTCGATACTAAGACCTACGGAGAAATGACCCAACTATTACTTAAGCATCCAGACTATCCCGGCTCTAATAACGGTACGGGATTGTTACAGGTAATCGTCGGCTTAAAAATGCGGGCTACCTACGAACAACTAACCCAAGCGGCTGTTCAAACAAGAGTTCCAGCTTTAGTTTAATAATTAGATTAGAGAAATTATTTTTGTTTAATTGTTTTAGCTCCAATCTTGGGGCTTTTTTTTTACCTAATTTTTTCAACTTGGACTTACTGCAAAAATCTACTAATGGCAAGAAGTAGGAAGAACGTATCTCCAAAGTCAAAATAACAACGGAATAGATGCTCTAAGTTGGTTAAATGCTTGAGTTAAGAGATGTAGAATCTTGGTTAATAATGGTTAATAAATTCGAGAGCACATTTTTTAAGGCTACAACGAAGTTGAATTTCTAATTCTTAAAGTTAATGCTAGAAAATTACAATTTAGAAGGTAAGTTTCCACTATCTATAAAAACTAGCAGACCTTTACAAGCATCAATCAGTAAATCAATTACATAATCAAAGCCATCTACTCCACCATAATAAGGATCGGGAACTTCGCGATCGCTATGAGAGGTACAAAAATCACACATCATTTTGACTTTATAGAGGTATTTCTGTTCGGAATCAAGTGCCAGAATATCTTGGTAGTTAGAGCGATCCATTGCCAAAATCAGATCGAATTCTTGAAAATCCTTTTTTGCCAACTGTCGAGCAATGCCTATCAGGTTTATACCTTGCTTTTGAGCTGCTGCTGCCATCCGCCGATCTGGCGACGCTCCTGCATGATAGTTAGCAGTACCTGCCGAGTCACAGATAATACGATCGCTTTTGCCTTGCTCTTTGATTAGATGATTCATAATATTTTCGGCAGATGGCGATCGGCAGATATTACCCAAGCAGACGAATAGGATTTTTGTAGGCATATTACTAATTAGGTTAGTTAAACATTAATTATTGCGACTTTGGCGTAGTTCTTGCAATAAGTCTCGGATTGCTTCTTGATGAGATTTGGCGATCGCTTGAGAAGATTCACCAGCTTTTGCTAATTGTCGAGCGGCTTCAGTTGATTCTTTGAGCGATAGTAATAACTCGGTCACAGATTTAGCTTGCTCGTAAAAAGCATCGACAAATTTATCCATGCCAGTCTGTTGGTTGGCTGCCAGTTGTAGAGACTTTTCCACGATTTTACCTTGTTCGAGGGTGACATTCTTTAACTCGCGCACACTTTCGGCAATCAAGGCGATCGCTTCACAGAGCTTGTCTAGTTTTTGCTCAAACCCTTCCTTAAAATCTGGCGATGTAGTCATGCTAATTACTGATTTCTATATTTATATTTTTGATTTTAAGTCATACCAAGCAGATCGACCTCAGTATTTAGTCCAAATCAATTTACATTGCAAAGTTTATTTCTATCAAATTATTTAATCTAAAGATTTTGTTTCTAGTTTTAAATTGCCGAATCTTGGGAAGGAGATAATCTGGTGCAGTCACAACATCTTCATCGACTTTAACTTTGTTGGTTCAACTTCTCTATACTATAAATAGCTTTTTTAAGAGCAAACCCATTGATTATCTTAATTTTGCCGAAATTGCTCAGAAATTAAGTTTAGATTCGCAAGCGATCGCTTCTAGTTCTCTCTCAAATTCTTTTTTAGTAACTTCCACAAACATAGATTTAATGAATGAAAATTCCCATTCAAAGCCCAATCTTTCAGATAATATTCCAGATATTTTAATAATTGATGATTGCGGCGATCGCATTGAGTCTTTATCGCATATCCTCTCTAATTTTGGCTATAAAGCTAGAACATCTTTAAATCTAACGGTGGCATTAGCGACAGTAGAAGCATTCCCTCCCGACTTGATTTTGCTTAATATTTTTATGTCTCAAGTAGATGGTTATGATGTCTGTCAGATATTAAAATCTTGCGATCGTGATATTTCAGTTATCTTTATTGGTATTAGTAACGAGGTTTTAGACCAAATTAAAGACATTAATTTAGTTAACGTAGATTTTATTACCCTTCCCTTGCAAGCAGTAGAAGTAATGGCACGGGTAAATAATCAATTAACTATTCGCTACCTGAGAAATCAATTAAAACAGCAAAATTACCAACTCCAGCAAGAAATTGAGAGTCGCTTAGAGATTACGCGCGTAATTAAAAGCCAGAATTCGCTTCCACAAAAAGCTACATCAAATCAGATGAGGGTAAAAAGACGAATTAAATCCTCAAACCAGACCCGACAAACGACAGAAACAAGTCTTCAAGCGCAAAATATTGATTTAATATACGAAGCAAGCGATCGCCTTACTCTTACCAATCACCTTAAAGATAAAGAACAACAACTTTCCGCCCTAATTGCTAATATTCCCGGCGTAGTCTATCGCACCATATTTCACCCAGATGGTCGGGTATCCATGCCCTATATCAGTCCCAGAATTGAAGAACTTTTGGGAATTACTACTAAAGAATTTACGGAAAATTTTGAGTGGATATTTGATGTCGTGCATCCCGAAGATCGGATGGAACTTTACCGA
>CAZLKI010000233.1:0-4883 GCA_964560035.1 uncultured Synechococcus sp. | reverse complement strand
CTTATCCATTAGTTAAGACTACAAATCTCACAAAGCTCTATATATCTGGAAACTGGCTGACGGGGCGATCGGTTAAAGGGATCGAAAATATTAGCCTTCAAATTGCCGCAAGTGAAGTATTAGGAATTATTGGTGAAAGTGGATCGGGGAAAAGCACCACAGGACGCGCGATTTTGCAACTGATTCAACCTGATTCTGGCTCGGTAGAATTTAATGGCGTGGAGTTAACAAAGCTCAATAAAACCGATTTACGCCAAATGCGATCGCAAATGCAAATGATTTTTCAAGATCCCAGAGCCTGCCTAAATCCTTACATGACTATCCTTAGAGCCGTTGCCGACCCATTACTAATTCACAAAATCGAGCCAAATTTAGCAGCCTGTAAAGCTAAAGTTTTAGATATTTTAGACAGAGTAGGATTACCCCTCGCATTTATAGACCGATTACCCAAAGAGCTATCAGGAGGGCAGTTACAAAGGGTAGCGATCGCTCGTGCCTTAATTACTCAACCTCAGTTTTTAATTTGCGATGAGCCAGTGAGTATGTTGGATGCGATTATCCAAAAACAAGTTTTAGAACTCATGACCGCACTCAAGCAAGAATTTAATTTGACTTATCTATTTATCACCCACGATCTAGCAGTAGCTCAATCTTTTTGCGATCGCCTGATCGTCATGTACCAAGGGCAAATTGTCGAAGAAGGTACCACAAGTATTTTGACTAATCCCCAACATCCTTATACCCAAAGCCTTGTCGCTTCTATTCCTTAGTCTTGATAAAACAAGGTTTGTAAAATCAAAGCAAGTACTATATTGGGTTTAAGACTTTACTTGCTCTACATACTGGCGTAAAACTTTGTTAACTAGAGTTTTATATTGCGTTCCTTGAGATTGAAACCATTGTTTTACATCTGGATCTAGTAGAACTAGGTTTTTGGCTCGATCTGCTGAAATGATGCGGATTATATTTTCTTGACGTTCTGTCCAGACTACTACTGCTATTCCAGAACCGAGAAACCCGATTCCCAAACAGCGATCTTCATCATAATCAAAATGATCGTCTAGCTTAATCAACATCTCACCATCAAACATTGCGGGAACATCTAAAAATCAATCTCATGCTTACGGATATTTCCAGAGTTTTTTGTCTCATCCCAGTCAAATTCCATGAAAGATGTAGAAGTTTAAGACGACTTTTTCGATTATCGCATACTTATCTGAACGGTTCTACTCGACCGAAAATGATGACTTAAAAAAAGATTTTTTAAAGTATGCTGATAAATTGATCCCAAGTTAAGCCCTTAGCAATGTAAACAGGTTGAGCAGGATTATAAGGAGCTTTGAGGCGATCGATAGTTACAACCTTAGAATTCTCTGGGATTACGGGTAGATCTGGATCGTATTCAGTGGCTCGGCTCAAACAACTAGAAAAACCTTTGAAAATCATGATTTCTTCTAATATTCCATCAACGTCAATAGTTACAAGTAAGAGTTCCTGCGATCGCCCCGATGTATATTGCTCTAATTGTTTTTGGGCAATCATTTTTTCTAATCCTACAGCTTCATCAGGCATATCGATCGGAATTTTATAAGAGTCATAATTTAAAGAAGTTGAGAGAAGATATTTAGCTATGCAGACTTTACTAAGGAAATATCAGTAGACTGCTTTGACGGGATAGCACGAAGCAAGCTTAATAACTCCTGCAATTCTTGAGGTTCTAGCAATTCATTCAAGTGAACTATACCTGTTTTCCTCTGTTCGGAGTGGCGGCGTTCACCTAAATCAGTAAGTTCTTTAATTCTGATCTTGATATTATCATTCATAACTCATACTCCATAAGCTCGACGGTACCATTGGGTAAAATCTTGGCAATGTTGGTACGGGGCTAAGAACCCATATATTCCAGTATCTGCATCAAACGTATCCAATCTAATAATCCTTAAAGATTCGAGAGCTTGAAATATCAAATATTAGATGCCTGTAAGTTTCATTACTAGATTTTATGTTAATTTTCGATCGATGACCAAGGAATATTTGGATTATGGCTAATTCTCAAAGTTAGAAGTTTATAAAACTTCCATAGAAAATTAAGGATAAAAGTGGTTAAGGAATCTTAAAGTCAAGTTAAAATTATTAACTACAGATTGAATATGAGTTAACTGCTATGTCTATTCCCGATCCAGACCGTGTAATTATTTTTGATACCACTTTGCGTGACGGTGAGCAATGCCCTGGGGCTACCCTAAATGTTGAAGAGAAATTAATTATTGCGCGGCAACTGGCGAAACTGGGAGTTGATGTCATTGAAGCAGGATTTGCGATCGCCTCACCCGGAGACTTTGAAGCCATTCAAAAAATTGCAGAAGCAGTAGGTATTGAAAATGGACCTGTAATTTGTAGCTTGGCAAGGGCAATTAAGGCTGATATCAAAGCGGCGGCGGCAGCGATTAAACCTGCGGCGAAGGGTAGAATCCATACTTTTATTTCCACCTCAGATATTCATCTAGAATATCAATTGCGAAAATCCCGTGCGGAAGTCTTGGCGATCGCCTCAGAAATGGTCAGTTATGCCAAGTCATTTTGTGATGATATTGAATTCTCGCCAATGGATGCCACCCGTTCCGATCCAGATTATCTCTATACCGTTTTAGAGGCGGCGATCGAGTCAGGAGCAACTACTGTTAATATTCCCGATACGGTTGGTTACACTACGCCCGAAGAGTTTGGGGCTTTGATCCGAGGGATCAAACAGAATGTACGTGGTATTGATAAAGCGATTATTTCGGTGCACGGACATAACGATCTAGGCTTGGCAGTGGCAAATTTCCTCGAAGCGGTAAAAAATGGAGCGAGACAGCTTGAATGTGCCATTAATGGGATTGGCGAACGGGCGGGAAATACAGCTTTAGAAGAAGTGGTGATGGCTTTACACGTCCGCCGTCAATATTTCAATCCTTTTTTGGGTCGTCCCGAAACCTCAGAAACTCCACTCACGCAAATTGATACTACCCAAATTCACAAAACCTCTCGTCTGGTTTCGCAATTTACAGGAATGTTAGTACAAGCAAATAAAGCGATCGTTGGGGCTAATGCCTTTGCTCACGAGTCGGGAATTCATCAAGATGGCATTCTCAAAAACAAGCTCACCTATGAGATTATGGATGCTCAGTCCGTGGGATTAGCCGATAATCTGATTGTGTTAGGAAAACATTCGGGTCGTCATGCCTTTGGAGCTAGACTAAAGGAATTGGGCTTCGATCTTTCCGAGCAAGAGCTAAATAAAGCGTTTGTGAGATTTAAAGAACTCGCCGATAAAAAGAAAGATATTAGCGACTGGGATTTAGAAGCGATCGTCAACGATGAAATTCGCCAAGTTACTAAAGCATTTCAGCTAGAGCAGGTACAGGTCAGTTGTGGCGATCGCTCAGTTCCCACAGCTACAGTCACAATTCTCACGCCAGATGGTCAAGAAATCACCGATGCCGCAGTCGGTACGGGTCCAGTCGATGCAGTTTACAAAGCAATTAATCGTCTGATTGATGTGCCAAACCAATTAATTGAGTTCTCGGTGCAATCGGTTACAGCAGGAATTGATGCCCTTGGAGAAGTCACGATTCGACTAAAACACGAACGCGGAATTTTCTCCGGACACGCTGCAAATACCGATATCATCGTCGCCTCAGCCACTGCTTATATTAATGCTTTAAATAAGCTTCATCATGCGTTAGTTTCATCTCAAAAGCTAGAAAAAGTATAGAGAGCTAGTTTTCGCTGCGGTTTTCCAGAATCCAATCAATTTCAGGTAATTTAAGAGTTAGGCTTTCCAATTCTTCTTTACCTGATTTTTGGAGTGTTTTTAATAAATCGGAACTATCTCGAACTAATTTAGTTACATTCACTTCCATGTATTCTGGTTGAAAGTCTCGAAGCCTAGATATCCCTTCACCTAATAAAATCTTGCTGCCGTTCCAGTTGCGATCGCCCAAATGATAAAGCCCCACAGCAATTTGTAAAAGTCCTTGATAAAAGGTTTTTTCAGGAAAATACGCATCCATCCACATCGCTTCTAACAGGTCGTGACAAGCATAAAATTCCTTTTGATTAAACTGCTCTATCGCCTTTTTTAGTGCCTTTTCGAGGTTAGGTAGATCTGAACTCATAAATTTTTGGTAACTTATTAATTCGAGTCATTAATTCGAGTTAGTACGTGTATCGGTCTTCTTTAATCGTAATCCCATAATCACTATAACTTTGAAAGTTGAGGTCGTAAAATCTCCATTGCTTTAGCACGGTGACAGATCTGAGATTTTAACTCTGGTAGCATTTCGGCAAAGGTTAATTTATATTCGGGAACGTAAAATACTGGGTCGTAGCCAAAGCCGTATTCACCTCGTGGTAGATCGATAATTTCGCCCTGACAAATTCCTAATGCTTCTGCCCTAATTTCGCCTTTGGGACACGCAATCGCGATCGCACAGACAAATTGAGCCTGACGGTTAGTTTCATTTTTCAATTCCGACAACAGCCGCTTAATCCGCTCCGCATCCGTACTAGCATAACGAGCCGAAAATATCCCCGGTGCGCCATCTAGTGCCATTACTTCTAAGCCCGAATCATCTGCAATTGACCATTCTTGGGTAGCGATCGCAACTTGAGATGCTTTAAGGTGAGCATTTGCCAAAAATGTGGTGGCAGTTTCTTCTACTTCCAGATCTTTGGGCTTTAACTTTAACTCGATTAGGTGCTGATTAAAATTATCTGCAGAATTATGGGAAGGTTTAGTGGAGAAATCATGAGAAAAGTTACTATAGTTGGTTAAATACATTTGTAGCTCTGCCACTTTTCCCGCATTACCACTGGCAATAATTAATGTTTTAAGCATT
>CAZLKI010000232.1:1967-4890 GCA_964560035.1 uncultured Synechococcus sp. | reverse complement strand
ATCCCCCACTGATTTAATCCTTAATGTCAATGATACGGTTCTGCATTGCGATCGCAATCAATTTGAGCAATTATGTCAACTAAATCCCGAATTACGACTAGAGCTAACAAGTAAAGGAGAACTGATCGTTATGGCACCAACAGCCTTAGAGAGTTCGGAACGCAATGCAGATTTGACCGCCCAAGTAATTATTTGGAATCGCCGTAATAAGTTAGGAAAAGTTTTTGATTCTTCTGGCGGTTTTACATTGCCAACTGGGGCAGTGCGATCGCCTGATGTTACTTGGATTTCTCATGCTAAATTAAATGCGATTTCCCTTAAAGTAACTTTTCCAACTGTAGTTCCAGATTTTGTAATCGAGCTTCGGTCTAAAAGCGATCGCCTGAAAACTATTCAAGAAAAGATGATTGAATATCAAGAAAATGGAGTGTGCTTAGGATGGTTGATTAATCCTCAAGATCGAGAGGTGGAGATTTATCGCTTAGGGAAGGAAATAGAAGTACTAAAAATGCCACCAGAACTAAGCGGTGAGGATGTGCTAACAGATTTCATCTTAGATTTAACTACAATTTGGTAGCACTTGGCAATTTAAGATAAAATATCTGGTAATTCGAGATCCAAACAACACAGTAAACAAATGGTAGAAATTGATTGGGTTTCAGTTCTTGACGCAATTCCTCAAAATGCAGATGAACCGATGATTGAGCGGATGTTTGTATTTAAATTAATAACCTCACTTGGATTCACAGGTCAAGAATGGTTACAGCAGTTTAATACTGGTAAAGGAGATGCAGATTTTGCTCTTAGAAAGAATTATAGTGATGATAATTTTTTACATTCAAGGCTCAATCCATACCTATTAATAGAAGTAAAAGGACAAGCAACTACAGGTCAGGGTAATTCATGGAATAAAATAAATCTTTCAGAAGGTACACCTCAATATAAATCAACATCACAACAGATCAAAAGATACCTACTAGCTCCTAAATGTAAGTCTGCTCAATGGGGAATCATAACCAATTCAATTCACATTCAACTATTTCGGCGACACGGGAATGTAGTTATCCCTGCAACACCCTGTGAATTAATTAAAAAAGATAATATATATGAAATTATTGCTCGAATTAAAAATTTAATTGATAACCCTCCAAAAGCACTAACAATATCTCTCTATAACGATAAAGGAGGAGTAGGAAAAACTACCACTACCATAAATCTCGCATCTGTTCTATTCAAAGAACGTAAGAAAGTTTTAGTAGTTGATTTCGATGCACAGCAACGTGATTTAACTGATTCTCTTAAATTAAACGAGGGAGAAGTTACTCTTTCAGAATGTCTGATTAGTGATGAATTTAAAATTAGAGATGCAATCCAAACATTCACTATTGAAAATAAGTCAAAGCAAATTAAACTATTTGATGTTATCCCTTCAGACCAAAAATTGACAGAGCTTACAAACACCTTTGAATCTGGAGGAAGATTGCATGAAGTTATTGGTCGTTCTGCCAGATTAAGAGACTTGCTGCAAACTTTTATCTATGAGTATGATTACATTTTGATCGATAGCCCACCTGGTTGGACATTTTTCAGTCAAAGCTGTTTATTTGCTGCGGATGTAGTTCTAATGCCCACAAAGCATGACAACTTTAGCTCGTTAAAGAATGTAGTTAAGGTAATTAAAGAACTTATTCCTGAAACTCAAAAAGCTCGAATTAAAAAATATAGTGAGCCATTACCGATTCCTTTACCAATTTTCTTTAATGAACACGATCATACTTCAGCATCAATTGATAGAACTCATCTTGAAATTAAAAAGCTGATTACTATTCAAAGTGGGAAAAATCTTATTCATGATCCAGATTTGCTACCTTACTATTATCCAATGTATAAAGATGGAGTAACAAACACTGAAATATTCTCAATCTCTGCCTATAAAGTAGTTGCTAGTGCTGCTTTTTCCCGAGTACCTGCATCTGTTCAAAATAAAACTGCCTACGATTATTATTTAGCTTTAGCCAAGGAGTATTTTTTACATGAGTAACTTTGATAACATCGGGCAATTAATGTATTTGCCATTAGATAAAATTGATTCAGAAATAGAGTTTACTGAATCCGAATTTATTCTTGAAGCAGCAGTAGAGTCTGTGAAAGAAGTAAATGGGCGAAATTGGATTCCTCTCATAGTTCAAGAAGTTGGAAATAAATATAAGCTAGTTAGTAATCCGTTTGTTTATGCAGTCATGCACAGAGCAAATTTAGAAAAAGTATGGGCGATTGTGATCGATCCAGATCCTAAGAATATTGAACAGGCTAAAATTCTCTCAAAGGAGATAACTCCCAAAATTAATCTTTCTACAGCATCCCGAAGCTCAATCGAAGCTGGTTTAAAGTTTTTAGGAATTGCAGGAATAAATATAATCATAGCAACTAATAAGATAGAGGAAGCTGATAGAGAAACTTGGAAAGACCTTAGCCCTATAACAAAGCTTAAATGTGGATTTACTACACAAGCCAAGCTAGAACCACTCAAAAAAGTCTTTTACATTGTCCCCCCCATAGAAGTAGTTATACCTGAAGCCCCCTCACCTGTGAATGTTAAGAAAGCTACACGAGATGAGATTTTTGATCGTCTTAATTATCTATTCACATATAAAATAGGCGGTCTTGATAAAATCGATCCCGATCAAGCTACTGATGCTATTTTCACCGCCCAAAAATCTAAATGGAAGAGCTTAAACCCAATTACAAAGCTAGATTGTGGAATTGATACTCCTAAAATGAAAGAAGTAAAAAAACTCTTTACTTTGTGATTTGAAAAGCGATCGCTCAAGAAATTAACTCGACCAATTGAGCTTCGATCGCGATCGCCCGAGAAATTAACTGTAAGCTTCAAGAAAATAACTTGACTATTCGAGTTGTAAGC
>CAZLKI010000232.1:0-1867 GCA_964560035.1 uncultured Synechococcus sp. | reverse complement strand
TTCAAGAAAATTACTTTATCCTTCGAGAAAATAAGGCGATCGCCCACAAGTAGCTATCCAATCCTAAAATTAGTTTCAAGTAAATATTGAGAGCAAAAAAATCGAATGACTGAATTACCCCCCATCGGTGCGATCGCCCAATCAGAAATATTAGTAAATCGTCTGAAATATCAAGGACGAAAATATACCTACTGCGTGGATCGACTCAAATTACCCAATGGCAAGATCGGTGATTATGAATATATCAAACATCCTGGGGCGGGTGTGGCGGTACCGATTACAGCCGATGGCAAGTTTGTCTTAGTAAAGCAATATCGGTTTGCCATATCGCGTTACATTTTAGAATTTCCCGCAGGCACGTTAGAACTAAACGAAGATCCTGCCGATACGATCGCACGTGAACTCGAAGAAGAAACAGGTTTTCGCGGTCACACTTGGCAAAAATTAGGTTCCTTTTATCTATGTCCGGGCTATTCGGATGAGATTATCCATGCTTATCTGGCAAAGGATTTAGAGAAATTAGTTAGTCCTCCCGATGGTGATGAAGATGAAGAAATAGAAGTAGTATTTTGCGATCGCTCTGAACTCGAACAAATGTTTAATACAAATAATGGTGATACTCTGCTAGATGCCAAATCCGTCACGGCGTTTTATTTAGCTCTCAAATATTTGGATAACCTCTAACCAACAATAAATATGGATTTTAGCCAAGTTCACATCTGTATTATTTTGGGCACCCGTCCTGAAGCCATCAAACTCGCACCTGTCATTCAAACTCTGCGGAGCGTATTCAAAACCACTGTAATTTTGACAGGACAACATAAGGAAATGGTGGCGCAGGTTATGGATCTATTTGACCTTGTGGGCGATCGCAACCTAGAGATCATGCGCCCCAAGCAAACTCTCACCCAAATTACCTGCGGCACTCTAGAGGGACTTGAGCAAGTATTTTTAGAAATTCAACCCAATTTAGTCCTAGTGCAAGGAGATACAACTACAGCTTTTGCGGCGGCACTTGCGGCTTTTTACCATCGCATTCCCATCGGTCATGTGGAGGCGGGCTTACGCACTGATGATTTATTTAATCCCTACCCCGAAGAAGCAAATCGCCGTCTAGTTTCTCAAATTGCCCAACTTCATTTTGCTCCAACCCTTGCGGCAGTGGAAAATCTCAAACGCGATGGAGTCAGAGGAGGAATCTATCACACGGGAAATACGGTAATTGATGCCTTGTTATATGTTTCGGAGCGATCGCCTGATTGTAATATTCCTAATTTAGATTGGAATTCCCAAAGAGTAATCCTTGCCACCGTCCACCGCCGTGAAAATTGGGGACAGCCTTTAATTCAAATTGCTAATGCTTGGCTGCAAATCCTAGATAATTTTGCTGATGTGGCTCTAGTTTTACCTTTACATCTCAATCCTGTAGTTAGAGAACCGCTAAAAGCCTTGCTAGGCAATCATCCTCGGATATTTCTCACGGAGCCGTTAAATTATGCCGAATTAGTCGGAGCGATGCAACGCTGTTATTTAATCATGAGCGACTCTGGGGGCATTCAAGAAGAAGCTCCAAGTTTGGGTAAACCCGTATTAGTCTTGCGCGATAATACCGAACGACCTGAAGCGATCGCGGCTGGAACTGCAAAATTAGTAGGCGTAGAAACCGCAGGTATTGTCAAAGCAACTACCGAAATTTTAGAAAATTCATCATTATATAAATCTATGTCGAGCGTTGCTAATCCCTTTGGCGATGGACAGGCGAGTAACCGTATTTTAAAAATCTTGCAAAATTTTGTTTCAAAAGAAATTAATTAACAATAGGTAAACCATTATCTAAACAGTAGTAAATATTGATTATCTCTAACAA
>CAZLKI010000231.1:0-4918 GCA_964560035.1 uncultured Synechococcus sp. | reverse complement strand
ACACAGTTGATTGGAATTCATCTACCAAAAATGGACTTTTATCGACAGGAATCAAGGAAATAGCTGTAAAATTTCTGTAAATAATTTTTAATCCGCCAAATAAAATATTAATAAAGTATGAAAATATTAATCATGGGGGGAACCCGATTTCTTGGAATAGCGTTAACTAAGACGCTCTTAGCGCAAGGGCATGAGGTAGTTTTATTTAATCGTGGTAATAAGCCTGCTCCTGTAGATGGGGTAAGAGTGATTTTAGGCGATCGCACCGATCCGCTCCAGATTAAAGAAAAATTATTATACGAACAGTTTGATGCCATCTTTGATAACAATGGGCGCGAACTAAGCGATACTAAACCCCTCGTTGATTTGTTTCGCGATCGCATTCGACATTTTGTCTATATGAGTTCGGCGGGAGTGTATTTAGATTCGGAAAATATGCCCTATTTTGAAGGCGATGCCGTCGATCCCAACAGTCGGCACAAAGGAAAACTGCACACTGAGGCTTATTTAAAGCAAGCATACGATGAGATTGGCTTTCCGTTTACTTCCATTCGTCCTACTTATATTTATGGTCCGCAAAATTACAACGATTTAGAAGCTTGGTTCTTCGATCGGATTGTGCGCGATCGCCCGATTTTAATTCCAGGAAATGGTAAATTTATCACGCAGTTAGGTCATGTTGAGGACTTAGTAGCAGCGATGGCAGCAGTTTTAGATAAATCTGCTACTTTGGGAGAAATCTATAATGTTTCAGATATTCGCTATGTGACATTTACAGGGTTAGCTCAAGCAAGTGCGATCGCCGCAGGTAAATCTCCCGACCAAGTTAAGATTATTTACTACAATTCTCAAGACTTTGATTTTGGTAAAAAAAAGGCATTTCCCATCCGCAGTCAACATTTCTTTGCCGCCGTAGATAAAGCGATGACGGATTTAGATTGGGAGCCAGAATTTGATTTAGTTGGTGGCTTAGAAACTTCTTTTAATCAAGATTATCTCCCTAGCGATCGCACTTCAGCCGATATCGACTTCTCCCTAGACGATCGAATTTTAGCAAGCTTGCCTTAACCTAGATCAGTGTTAATAAATAAATAAAACTTGATGAGATTAGCCGCGATTACCAAATCCACCATAGTCTTTGCTTTCATCTTTGGGATGTTACTCGCTTCTGGTAACACGATTTGGCGCACTTTAATTGCTCCTTATTTAGTGCCGCCATTGCGCCCCAATTTTACCAGTCAAGGTGATAACTTGTATAAAGATCGACTAGCCAATATGCCTGTGGTTAAATTTACCGCATCACCCAAACCTAAACGCTTTATCCCTAATTCTTCTACCGTGAAATACCAAGGTAAGGTAAGTGTATCAGGAGGTTTGGTATTAAGAACTGAACCCAAGCAAGGATCTGGTAGAGCAGGTGGAGTAGAGTATAATGCCCCTGTGTCTATACTTAAAGAAACACCCGATAAAGAATGGGTTTACATTCAAGTCGATAGTACCAAGGAAAAGGGTTGGGTGAGATCGGGCAATATTTTTAAGAATTAGTAAAAAGAATTAGTAAAAAATTTAAGTTAAGTGATGAATCGGGATTAATTAATGCAATTTATAGATCGAGCAGAAATTCAAGTTAAGGCAGGCAAAGGTGGCGATGGGATGGTGGCTTTTCGCCGCGAGAAGTATGTGCCTGCAGGAGGTCCCTCAGGTGGAGATGGTGGTAAAGGTGGCTCCATATATATCGAAGCAGTAGATGATTTACAAACGCTATTAGATTTTCGGTTTCAGCATATTTTTAAGGCTGATGACGGCGTGCGGGGTGGAATCAAAAATATGACTGGCGCAAAAGGTGAAGATCGTATAATTAAAGTTCCTTGCGGTACAGTGATTGTAAATGATGTTACAGAGGCAGTTTTAGCAGATTTGACCGTGAAAGGCGATCGCTATCTAGCCGCAAAAGGTGGTAAAGGCGGGCTGGGAAATGCCTTCTTTTTAAGTAATAGTAATCGCGCCCCCGAAAAAGCTCTACCCGGACTTGAAGGCGAAGAATTCCATCTTAGATTTGAACTTAAACTGATCGCTCAAGTGGGAATTGTGGGAATGCCAAACGCAGGTAAGTCTACACTTATATCGGTACTTTCTGCGGCTCGCCCCAAGGTCGCCGATTATCCTTTTACAACTTTAGTCCCAAATTTGGGCGTGGTTTCCAAACCTGATGGCGATGGTGTAGTATTTGCGGATATTCCGGGATTAATTGAAGGTTCACATTTAGGAATTGGCTTAGGACATGATTTTTTACGTCACGTAGAGCGCACTAAGATCTTAATTCATCTAGTCGATGTATCGGGAGAAAATCCCCTTGGGGCATACGAAACTATTCAAGAAGAGATGGCTGCCTATGGGCATGGCTTAACTGAGAAAGAGCAGATATTAGTCTTAAATAAAATTGATGTGATTAGTCCAGAAGAAGTGGATGCGATCGCCGTTCAGTTTCCCCAACCTATACTCTTAATCTCAGCTGCAACCAAAAAAGGATTGAATATACTTTTACAATCTGTATGGAAAAGTATGGGAATTTCTGAATAGCTAATCTCGATCTACTAATCTTGATCTAAAAGCGGAAGGCTAAACCAGAAGCGGCGGCGGCGAGTTTGTTTGTCAAAATATTGTCCAAATTGCAGGTGGTAGACTTCGTTTTCATCTTGGGTTTCTAATTCTAAATCCGACTGAGCGTAACCAGAGCAAATCAAAGCATAGCCGCGATCGCGTAATTTTTGAGATAAGCCTATGGCATTGGGTTGATAAATACTTCCAGACTTGACTCTAACCGCACAGGTAGTACAGGCTCCACTAATACAGGCAGAGGGTAAATCTACGCCTTGATTTTCTAATTGATCGAGGATATAGCGATCGCCGTCTACTTCAGTTTCAAAAATAGTTTGGTTTTGGCGATTATGAATCCGAACTTTATACTTCATTTTGTGCTTTATTTTGTTTTTTAAATTATTAGTGATAAATTTTTTAACGTATAGTCAAGTGATAGAAAAGCAATAGATAAATTAATCTTCTTGAAAGCTGGAATCATCCGCTTCTTTCATTTTAGAGCTTACAGGCAAAGCTGCGACGATCGCCTCTACAACTTTATTCACAGGAATAATCTCTAAGCCATAGTCTTGAACTATTTGCCCACTGGGAATAATTGCCCGCTTATATCCTAACTTTGCTGCTTCCTTTAGACGTAAATCTAACTGTGAAACTGCCCGAACTTGTCCGCCTAAACCTACTTCACCAATCACAACTGTACGAGGATCGACGGTGCGATCGCGAAAACTAGCACAAAGGGCGATCGCTACCCCTAAATCTACGGCAGGTTCGGCAACATTTAGACCACCTGTGGCAGACACGTAGGCATCTAATTTAGATAAGGGAATCCCAATACGTTTTTCTAAAACTGCCAAAATTTGCAAAAAGCGATTGCTCTCAATGCCTGTAGTGGTACGGCGCGGCGAACTATAACTGGTCGGACTGACTAAGGCTTGCAACTCTACAACTAAAGGACGAGTGCCTTCACAGGCAACAATGGTAGCGGTTCCGGGGGCGGGATCGTCTCGATTTCCCAAGAATAATTCTGAAGGATTCCGAACTTCTAATAATCCCTGCTCCACCATTTCAAATACGCCAATTTCTTGAGTGGCACCAAACCGATTCTTTACCGAGCGCAATAATCTATGAGTAGCATAGCGATCGCCTTCAAAATATAAAACCGTATCGACTAAGTGTTCTAAAACTTTAGGTCCAGCGATCGCCCCATCCTTCGTTACGTGTCCCACAATAAACAGCGAAATATTATCCTTTTTAGCTACGCGCATCAAAGCTGAAGTGCATTCTCTGACTTGAGAAACCGAACCAGGGGCAGCATTTAAGTTGGCAAAATATAAAGCTTGAATACTATCAATTACGGCGACAGGCGGACGGAGCGATCGCAATTCCTGCAATATAATCTCTAAATCAGTTTCGGGCAAAAGATAAAGTTGATTGGAATTAGCATCAGTAAGCCCCAAACGCTGCGATCGTAATTTTACTTGTTGGGCAGACTCCTCCGCACACACATATAAAGTCGGATAGCGTTGCATTAATTGCTGTGCCATGCCCAGAAGTAAGGTGCTTTTACCAATTCCCGGTTCTCCACCAATTAGCACTAATGAACCCGGAACTATTCCTCCGCCCAAAACCCGATCTAGCTCTTCATACCCCGAAGTTAGCTTAGTCTGATGATCGTCCCCAATTTGAGCGAGGGTAAGTGATGCCTTGGCGGTAGGAATTCCTGAAGATTTTGTAGTTCTAACTGACTTTGCTAAAGCATGAATATCTGTGACTGGTTGAGCGATCGCTTCTTCGATTAACGATCCCCATGCACTACAATCAGGACAACGCCCAAACATCTGCGCGAATTCCGATCCACATTGACTACAAATATATCGAGATTTAGCTTTTGCCATTATTTATTTAATTTACTCTAGTTTCTCTTGGAGAGATTGATTTGTAGACCCCTGCGGAATTCTTTTAGTGCCTCTAAATGGGAAGAAATCAACAAACATCTTTGTAACAACACAATATCTAAATCTGGGAGAAAATAACTACGATTAAGTTTTTGATACTTCTCACCTTCTAAGTTCAGGCTTATGGGTTTGTAAATTTTGTTAATTTTCGCTCTAGAGTTTTAGCTTGCCTTACTTATTAGTGTTTCTTATCACCCCCAACCCAGAAGAGCCAATTAATTGACGGGAAAGATCGGGTTTAAGCTCGCTTCTAATTGGTTGATTGTTGCTAACTGGATTGTTAATTTGTGTAGTAATTGGCGATCGCCCTAAAATAGCTTCTAAATTAAATCGATATCCTACATTCCTCACAGTTTGAATTAATC
>CAZLKI010000230.1:0-5009 GCA_964560035.1 uncultured Synechococcus sp. | reverse complement strand
GCTGCGTAATGCCACAATTGGGTCGAGTTTTGCCGCTTGTTTGGCAGGAAATACACCAAAGAACAAACCGATCGCCCCTGAAACTCCAACAGCTAAAACAATAGCCGTCCCTGAAACTCCAGCTTGTAATGGCGTTAAGGCTCCCACCAATAAAACTCCCGAAATTCCCAATCCAGTTCCAACTAACCCACCCGCAACGGATAAAATCACGGCTTCAATCATAAACTGAGTTAAAATACTCGACTGAGAGGCACCGATCGCCTTGCGTAAACCAATTTCGGCAGTTCTTTCGGTTACTGATACCAGCATAATATTCATAATCCCAATCCCGCCAACCAATAGCGAAATCCCTGC
This sequence comes from uncultured Synechococcus sp., assembly GCA_964560035.1. Classification (GTDB taxonomy): domain Bacteria; phylum Cyanobacteriota; class Cyanobacteriia; order Pseudanabaenales; family Pseudanabaenaceae; genus PCC-7502. The sequence continues at coordinate 4,655 of CAZLKI010000230.1, read as the reverse complement.
TGTAGCTGCTAATAAAATTGTCAATGCTCCCGAAATTCTATCCACAATCTCTAGGGCATCTTTTTGGGTGCGAATTGTAAATGTATCTTCGGCTTTGAGGTCGGTGGTACGGTGCCTAAATCGTAAGAGATTTTCAATTTGAAACTTTGCCTCACCAACTCGGCTATTATCCCGTGCCGACACATTGATCACCTGTACTGCCACCCCAAAGGGCGAAGTCTTGCCTACTAATCGACTGGTAATTGTCGTTAAAGGCATAAATAGAGAGTCATCTTGATTAGTTCCCAAAAAAGCTCCTTTGCTACTCATGATGCCAATTACTTCATAACTCGTACCTTTAATGCGAATTTGGCGACCAATAGGGCTGGCTTTTTGGGGATTACAAGCATCGATATCAGTGGGATTGTATATATCTGAGAATAAAGTTTTAGCAATTTCAGAACCGATCGCTGCCACCCGTGCGTTTCGTTTAAACTCATCATTGGAAAAAAATCGCCCCAGACAGGTATCGGCATTTCTCACAACTTGATAGGCGGGCGTAGTCCCCACCAACGTCCCCCGTTTGGCATTATTCTTAAATGTAATTAATTCGGAACCATTAACTTGAGGGGCAACATCTTTGACCGATGGTACTTGAGAAGCGATCGCCTCGGCATCCCCTAAAACCAAACGATTGGGTGAAGTGATCGTATTACGTCTGGCATTATCAGTACCCGGAAGAATAAAGATAATATCGGTTCCCAAAGATTGAAACTGACTTGCCGCATATTTCTGTGCCCCTTGTCCTATACCGACCATTGCAATCACCGAGGCATTACCAATAATAATTCCAAGCATAGTTAAGCCACTGCGCAACTTATTAGCTACCAGAGTTTTACCCGCCATTTTTAAACTTTCTAATATATCCATACCTATAGTTATAGCTTCAACGCCATAACCTCGATCGCTATTGAGAAAAGTTAGGCAAACGGGTTTTACAACCGCGATTTAAAAATCCATCTAATCCCCACGCGGCGCATTCTAATGAAGAAGTTACGTTTGGATTAGCAATTGTAGTGTAGTCACAAGAAACATACCCATTGCCGTCAGTATCCATAGGCTGGCAACTTGCACCATTAAGCTCCTGCTTCAAAACTTTAGAGGCGTAGCTTCGTAGTTCCCCCTCGGCAAAACCTCGACCAAAGAAAAACTGTCCGATCGTACGTCCTGCAGTCATGAGAAAAATGCTAAGAATAATCAGGGCAACACCCGTTCCACCCAGAATCATGTATAACTTAGCCTTATTCAACGCATTTCTCCAATTTTTACCGAATTTATACTTATTATCTGTGTGATTAAACTTTTTATCTTGTATCTTTTGGCAGATTCTTCTGACTTTCCAGACACTCGTACTTTATAGCAATGCTGAAACTTGCTTGTAAATGGTAAAAAGCCTCAATACTTCAAGTCAAGATAAAGAACTAATGTAAACAAGTGGAAGATAACTTCTATCTAAAAATACTCTAGGTGATTTACCCGTGCTAAAAGATCGTGATAAACTCTCATAATTAATTTACTCAAATATTTACTCAAATATTTGAAATAAAAATAGATTCAAGTAAATAAAATTAAGGATATTTTTTAATACTCTTTAAAAATCCTATGCCATCTCCTAGTTCCTCACTCAAAAATACTTTTTCCCGCACTGAGTCCAGAAGACTTCAAGAATTATTACCTCCTGAATTACAGGCATGGGTGAAGATTATTCCTGCTGATGGAGTGCGACCACCTTTAATTACTTGCGAAGAAGCGGGCGGTGATGAAGTCGTAATTCTTATAGATATGCTGCGGTGGGAGCGCATTGCCCAAGACCAAGCCAACTTGCTGTTTTGGCACGAGGTAGCACGAATTCAAAATGATACCGTACCTAGAGATGGCTGGGAAATCGCCGCATTAGCAGTGGGTTTGGGCGGAGCAGTAGGAGAATTATGGGTGCAAAATGGAGTACTGTTTATGGCAGCCTTAGCAATTTGTGGAGTAGCTGGATTTCAATTATGGCGACGGGGCACTAGCAAAAAAGACCTCAAAAGTTTAATTGAAGCCGATCAAGGTGCAATCAAATTGGCTGTTCGTAGTGGCTACTCTTTACCAACTGCCTACAAAAGTCTGGGGAGTTCTCTAAAAATATTACTTAATGAGTCTAAAAAAGGTCGGGCAAGAAAGCAAATAGAGACTAGGCTAGAGGCATTAAAGAACGAAGCGTCCCGTGCTCGTCGCAACTATGAAACTAGATAGTAGGGAGATCACTCCATATGATTGATTCTATAAAGATTTGCTAAGAATTAAGATAGAGACTAATAACTTAATCAGATTGATATGAATAGTGAATTTAACAAAACGATCGAGAAGTATGTGCCTTGGTTGCGATCTCTAATGGTATTTAGTTTGGTTGCTATGATTATCTTCTTTGCCAATCCTACGCAGGCACTGGCTAGAAGAGGCGGTGGTAGAATTGGGGGAACTTCATTTAGAGCACCTACGCGATCGCTACCCCGAACAAGCAGTCCAAACAGAAGCTACTCTAGTAACACCTATAATTCTTATAACTACGGTGGTGGATTTGGCGGAGGCAGTGGCTTATTTTTTCTACCTTTCTTAATCGGCGGCGGTGGAGGCAGTCTAGTTGGGTTATTGGCTATAGCCGCGATCGCAGGCGTTGTCCTTCAAGCAGTCCGTAATTCAGGTGCTGAGAACTTTTTCAGTGGCAAAACTGGCGATAACAATGTTACCGTATCCAAAATCCAAATTGGGCTGCTATCGTCTGCCCGTCAGCTACAACAGGATTTAAACCGCCTTGCTTTGGAGTCAGATACCAATACATCTGTAGGATTGGCACTTTTGCTGCGTGAAGCTTCTATATCTCTATTGCGCCACCCAGAATATTGGATTTATGCCAACAGTGCTAGTGAAAATACTAAGTTAGAATTAGCCGAACAAAAATTTAACTCTCTAGCAATGTCAGAGCGCAGTAAGTTAAATGCTGAAGTGATCTCTAACTTTAATAATCGCCAAATTAAAGCTGCTCAGGGTACAAATGATTTGAGTCTTGAGGCACCAAGTGAATACATAGTTATAACCCTAATTACCGCTATGGCTGGAAATTCCTCATCTAAATTAGCTCAAGTTAGATCTGCTGAAGATTTGAGATTAGCCCTTTCTACCATAGGGGCAACCTCCGAACAGGAGCTTTTGGCAGTAGAAATCTTGTGGGAACCGCAATCTGAAAACTATACTTTGACCTCCGACCAAGTTCTAAGTATCTACCCTACCTTAACCAGAATTTAGTTTCAAAATATTAACAGTAAAAATCTGCCTGTAAACTGATACAATCAGAGAGTTGTCAAAAAATTCACACACTTGAGGTTCGGGTGTTTTTAGCCATTTTATCTAACTGGTATTTGATTAGTCTAGTTAGATAAAAAGCTTGAAATGCTCTCAGGTGTAAGGATAAACCCGAACATAAGGAGAAAATAATGTCAGTTGTAACACTCGCTCAATTACTTGAGTCTGGAGTCCATTTTGGTCACCAAACTCGCAGATGGAACCCAAAAATGGAACCCTATATTTTTACAGAACGAAATGGGGTTCATATTATCGATTTGGTTCAGACCGCTCAATACATGGAAGAAGCTTACGTTTATATGCGGAATGCTTCAGAGCAAGGACGTAAAATTCTGTTTGTAGGGACAAAACGCCAAGCCGCAGGAATTATTGCCCAAGAAGCTCTACGGTGCGGTAGTCACTTTGTAAATCAGCGCTGGTTGGGAGGAATGCTCACTAACTGGACGACTATTAAAACTCGTATAGATCGGCTCAAAGATCTGGAAAGACGAGAAGAAACAGGCGGACTAGATCGCTTACCCAAGAAAGAAGCATCGACGTTGCGCCGTGAAATGGAAAAACTCCAAAAGTACTTAGGCGGACTGAAGGCGATGAGAAAAATCCCCGATGTAGTAGTAATCGTCGACCAAAAGCGTGAATACAATGCGGTTCAAGAATGTCAAAAACTAGGAATACCTATTGTTTCTATCTTAGACACTAACTGCGATCCTGATACAGTGGATGTCCCTATCCCCGGAAATGACGATGCTATCCGTTCAGTGAAGCTCATAATCAGTAAACTAGCTGATGCTGTATATGAAGGTCGCCATGGACAAGTAGATGAATATGAAAGTATTCCAGATAGTGAATACGATCCAGAGGCGTATGTTGATGATATCCCAGTAGATGAAGTACCTGAGGAAGATAACGGTTAACTAATTATCTAGCCAATTATTCATTGGCTTTCTATTAGTCTCAAACTACTAATTTCAAATTACTATTGTCAAAAAATGATATGTTGTTTGCAGATTCTGGTTGTCAACAACACAGTCAAGTTGATAAATTTTTACGGATAAACTAATGGCAGAAATAACTACACAACAAGTTCAAGAACTCCGCGCTAAGACGGGGGCAGGCGTTAAAGACTGTAAGAAGGCATTACAAGAGTCTGATGGTGATGAAGTTAAAGCAGGAGAATACCTTAGACAAAAAGGTCTAGCTTCGGCAGTAAAAAAAGCAAGTCGAGTTGCCAGTGAAGGTGTGATCGATAGTTATATTCATATCGGGAATCGGGT
>CAZLKI010000229.1:0-5034 GCA_964560035.1 uncultured Synechococcus sp. | reverse complement strand
CCGATTTAATCTTGCTTGATGTGGGAATGCCCAATGTCGATGGTTATCAACTTTGTAGTTTGGTCCGTAAAACTCATCTCTTTAAGGAAACTCCTGTGGTTATGGTAACTGGGCATAAGGGTCTGTTAGACCGAGCAAGGGCAAGGATAGCGGGGGCTACTGACTATCTCACCAAGCCATTCACACAGGATGATTTATTAAATATGGTAATGCGGCATCTACTTTAGGAATATGCTGCATGTCTCAAAGTCTTAGAAAAATTCCTAGCACAAACAAAAAACGAGGTATTCATGATCACTGTTCTTGTAGTTGAAGATACTATTTCCGAGCAAGATTTAATCGCTAATTATCTGCGAGATGGAGGCTATACAGTAATTACAGCAAACAATGGGCAGGAGGCTTTGCAGAAAATGATAGGTAAAAACCTCGATGTTGTCTTGACTGATTTAGTCATGCCTGACATGAGTGGACTTGAGCTTTGCCGCAGTCTTAAGAAAAATCCTGCTACTAAAAATGTACCAATTGTGGCTTGTACTTCTAAGAACCAAGAATTAGATAAATTATGGGGAATGAAGCAGGGTATTGATGTTTATCTGACAAAGCCTTTTACCCGTGAAGATATTTTGCGGGCTGTGCGATCGGTTGCTGCCTAGCTTGTATTTACTTAATCATGCAAATTTAATTAGTTAGTGAGAAAGAGATAAAGATGGTAAAGGTGATGGTGGTTGAGGATACACCCTCAGAACGGGAATTAATTTGTAATTACCTGCGCGAAGGTGGATATGAAGTCGTTAGTGCGGTGGATGGTAAAGATGGATTAGAAAAATTTGAGAAAACTCGACCCCAGCTCGTAATTACAGATTTGGTGATGCCAGGCATGAGTGGATTGGAGATGTGCCGTGCCATTAAAAAGAAAGAACAAAATGTGCCTGTGATTGCCTGTACTTCTAAAAACACAGATTTAGATAAAATGTGGGGCATGAAGCAGGGCGTGAATATCTATCTGACTAAGCCTTTTAATCGAGAGCAATTATTACAAGCGGTGCGATCGCTGGCAGGAGGATAAATGGCTAATCATGTAGTTGAACTGAGTAAGGTAAAAGTAGCAGAGGTATCTGGGGCAAAATATTTAACCCTGCAACTTGAGCCTGATTTTTTGGTAGCTGTTCAATTGAGTTTAGTTCAGGAGACCTTTGTGGCAATTAGCGATCGCCTAACGTTAATTCCCAATGTTGCCTCTTGTTTAATCGGTTTGATCGAACATCGCAGTAGTATATTTTGGACATTGGATCTGCCGCAGTTAATGGGTTTGGCTCCCCTTGACTCGGCGACGATCGATTACAGTATCGTGATTTTGAAGGTGCGGGGCAAATTGTTGGGCTTAGCAACTAGACAGATTGGACAGGTTTTACGATTTACGGATGAGGCAATCCGATCGCCTTTAACTGAAAATTTGCCCATTAAAATTATTCCTTTTTTACGGGGAATATTATTTGAGGCGGATCGCAAAGTCTATGTTTTAGATGCTGAAGCGATCGCTCTTACCAATTTTTCTTAACTTTATCCATTAACCCATTCACAAACTAACAGAGGATTTATGGTGCTTGATTCACGTTCTGACCTGAAAAACACAAATATTGGTAAGGCGAAGTTTATCTCATCTAATATTGGTGTAGGTTCTACCTCTAATAATGCGATCGCCCGATGGTGGGATGTAATTGGATTGCGCACAAAAGTGACCTTTATCTCAATAGCGACCGCTATAATCCCTCTGGTAGTAGTTGGTATATTTATCTACTATTCTGTGAGCATAGATCAGGCTAATACTGCTAAAGAAGCCAAGGCGAGTAAGGCAAAAGAGATGGCAGATAAATTACAGCGCTTTATTTTTGAGAGATCTGGTGATATTCAAGTGATTGCGCAGCTACCAATTTTCTCTAATGCCAAGATATCAAACATTAGCACTCTTCAAGAGAAGAAAGAACTTCTAAACAGTTATATCAAAATTTATCAAGTCTATGATGGTATTGCGCTATATAGATTAAATGGCACCCTAATTTTTGACGTAGGAAAAGAGCGTTCCCCTGTGGATGTTTCCAAACGCCAATACTTTCTATCTGTGCTCGAAAATGATACAGCTATCATTAGTCAGCCTGAGCCTTCACAAGTAACTAAGAAGATTAGTATTTTCTTCGGCGCACCAGTCAAAAATGACACAGGCGAAACAATTGCGATTGTCAGGTCTCGGATGCCTGTAAATAGATTAGATGAGGTGGTAAAAAACTTTAGTGACGGCGGCGATCGGTATTATCTAGCTGACGCTAAAGGCAAATACTTTGTGTCATCAGAAAAAGATATCATCGGTAGCGAACTCAAAAATGATATTCCAGACCTTGCTCCTATAATTGCTGAACGCAAAGTAACTTCGCTAAGTAATAAAAATTTATTGTATGGGAAAGAGGAGTTTGTTGGTTACGCACCTTTGCCAAGGCTAAAAGATTCGCCCGATCTATTCTGGGATATCTTAATTTCAATTGATGCGAAGGATGCCTTGAAATCTTCACAGTTAATACTTTTAGAATTAATTAGATTTATTGTAATCACCAGTGCAATTGTGGCAGTCTTGGCTATTCTAATTAGTCGCCGCGCTACCAAACCAATTTTAGAGGCAACTGCGGCAGTATCGGAGCTAGGTAAAGGGAACTTAGATACTCGTTTGCAGGTGCAAGGGCAAGATGAAATGGCGCAACTGGGTCTAAATATCAACTCAATGGCGGGGCAGTTACAGGATTATTTGCAATTACAAGAAGCTCAAGCCAAGCGATCGCAGATTCTTGCAGAGGTATCTCGTTCTGGCAATGTGGAGGAATTAGATGCTCCTTTAAGTCGGATTTTGGAAATTGCAAGAGAAAATATTAACTGCGATCGACTTGTAGTATATCGCTTTATCACCAACCTTAATGGCATCATCGTTGCCGAAGCAACAGTACGCAACTTAACCTTAACCAGTTCTAAAACCGTTGGTTTAATCGATCCTTGCATTCCAGCCGCCACGATCGAATCCTATAAACAAGGTAAGGTACTGGCAACTTACGATGTATTCAATGCTGGGTTCGATCCTGCCCACGTTGAGTTGATGCGAAAACTGCAAATCAAGTCCAATCTGGTCGTACCGATCTTTAGAGGGAGTGAGGTTGATGGTTTACTGATCGCCCATGCTTGCCAACAGCAGCGCGAGTGGCAGACAGATGAAATCGAGCAATTAAAAAACTTAGCGGCAGATCTGGGACCGGCACTCAGTGGTCTCGCCACCATCGAACAACAACAAGCGATCGCGGCACGCGAAACCGAACGTAGTGAAACCCTACAACGAGAATTAATTGGACTACTAAGTGACGTTGAAGGGGCAACCCAAGGAGACTTAACCGTCCGTGCTCAAATTACGGCGGGTGAAATTGGCATCGTTGCCGACTTTTTTAATGCGATTGTTGAAAGTTTACGGGATGTTGTATCGCAGGTAAAACAAGCTACAGCCAAGGTAAACTCCTCGGTTAGTAGCAACGATATTGCGATTCGTGGTCTGTCTGATGATGCCAAGCTCCAAGCCCAACAGCTTGATGATGCCCTCCAATCTGTAGAAAAGATGACTGCTTCGATTCAAGAAGTGGCAGTGAATGCGAAACAAGCCTCAGATGCCTCAAGTACAGCCGCAGATACAGCAGAATTAGGTAGTCAGGCGATCGAGCGATCGGCAGAAAGTATCTTGCAACTACGGCAAACTGTGGCAGAAACCGCTAAAAAGGTTAAACGCTTGGGAGAAGCTTCGCAACAGATTTCTAAAGTAGTTGTACTGATTGACCAAATCGCCCTTAAAACTAATATGTTGGCGGTGAACGCCAGTATTGAAGCAGCAAAGGCGGGGGAAGAAGGTAGAGGTTTTGCGGTGGTTGCGGAAGAAGTCGGCGCACTGGCAGCCCAGTCAACGACAGCAACCAAAGAAATTGAAAGAATTGTTGCTAACATTCAACGGGAAACTAGCGAAGTGGGAGAAGCAATGGAAGCAAGTACAGAGCAGGTGGTAGCTGGTACGCAACAGGTAGAATTAGCTCGAAAGAGTCTGGGGCAGATTGTGGAAGTATCTCGCAAAGTAAATGAGTTATTCCAAAATATTTCAGGTGCCACAGTATCTCAGGTGAAAACTTCGGAAGCGGTGAAGATATTAATGGAAAATTTGGCTACGATGTCGCAAAAATCTTCTCAAACCTCTCGCAATGTTTCAGAAGCTCTGCAAGAAACAGTAGGAGTTGCCAATCAATTGCAAGCATCAGTTGAGACCTTTAAGGTGGATGATAACTAAGATTTTAGAATTCCACTTGCAAAAATGCTGACTTCGGTTTAGTTTCTCTTGTCCTCAAACCCCTAATAATGGTGGCTTTGAAAGAAAAACTTTTCTCCTTAAAGACAAAAAGAAAAACTGGATTCATTATGAAAATATCCAAAGACTTTAATCGGATTCGAGGCACTACGAGAGAAATTCAAGAAGCTGCTTACGACCTTCGGCAAGCTTTAACAAATGCTGAAGCTAATTTATGGGAAGCCCTGCGGGGGTGTAAACTGGGTGGATTTAAGTTTCGATGTCAACATCCTGTAGGAAGATTCATTGTTGATTTCTATTGTCCTAGTTGCAAATTGGTTATAGAAGTTGATGGCGGAGTTCATTCTCAACAAAAATCTTATGATCGAGATAGGACAGAGCAATTACAAAGTTTTGGTTATTTTGTTTTAAGGTTTACTAACAATGAGGTGATGAATGATTTATCAAATGTCCTTAGCCAAATTCTAGAGGCGGCAAAAGTCCGATGTCATATAAAATCGCCCCCTAGCCTCCAATAATGGAGGGGACAAGAGTTCGATCTAGGAATTTCAAAGCCACCAGAATTGTGGGTTTGGGGGCAAAATACTTGCAAACGTAAATGAATAATTTATCAAATATGCTTTACTAAATTCCAGAGATGGTAAAAGTCCGATGTCATA
>CAZLKI010000228.1:0-5055 GCA_964560035.1 uncultured Synechococcus sp. | reverse complement strand
TTTTACCATCTATTATTTGAGTCATCGACTGTAATTTGAACTGTAATTTCTAAACAAATTTTTTTAGTTTATCAAAATATTTAATTTAAGAAAATGCCTAATTTAAGAAAATGCCTAATTTACCCAATTTAAATACCATTCCTAATTGGATAACTTTATTACGGTTGCTGGCAGTGCCGATTATTTTGCTGGTCTTAAGCGGTGAAAATACCGATCGCCCCATCCAAATGTCAAGACAAATTGCCACAATTACTTTTTTAGTTGCCGCCGCAACTGACTGGTTAGATGGTTATTTAGCGCGTAAGCTCGATCAGGTCAGTGAAGTAGGGAAATTTCTCGATCCCCTAGTGGACAAATTACTGGTAATTGCCGCTTTACTAATTTTGATAGATCTCGACCAAGTTCCAGTTTGGGCTGTATTTGTAATTATTGCCAGAGAAATTTTAATTACTGCTTGGCGAGGCGCACCAAATTCCCAACCTGATTCTCAAACGACGACCATTGTAGGTGCGAATACTTGGGGTAAAGCCAAAACTATCAGTCAAATTGTGGCGATCGCGGCTTTGTTTTTAGAAATACCAAATGCTTTAATTTTGTTCTGGCTGGCTACGGCATTGACGCTAATTTCGGGACTAATTTATGTTTTACCTGTATCAATATTCCATTCCACAAAATAAAGCAAACTTATCCACAAAATAAAGAAAACTAATGGCGGAAATATTTAAGTTAAATTCGGAAATGCCTCAGTCGCGGGTTGTGACTCAAATTGTATCGGCGCTGCGATCGGGTGCAGTTATGCTTTATCCCACAGATACGGTCTATGCGATCGGATGCGACCTAAATTCTAAATCAGCCGTGCAAAAGGTAAGACAGCTTAAACAAATTTCTAATGATAAACCCCTAACATTTTTGTGCCCTTCCCTTTCAAATATTGCCATGTATGCCCAAGTTAATGATGTTGCCTATCGCATTATGAAAAGCTTGATTCCGGGTGCTTACACTTTTATTTTGCCCACTACTAAACTCGTGCCAAAGTTAGTCATGAGTCCCAAACGCAAAACCACGGGAATTAGAGTACCTGATAATTCGATTTGTACGGCTTTATTAGAGTCATTAGGGAATCCGATTATCTCTACCTCTGCTCACGTAACTGAAGAGGAGGAGGATGTAATTGACAGTCAAAATAACTCTAGTCAAAATCCTAGCCAAGTCGAACTGTTTGATTACTTTGATAAATTGGTGGATGTAATTCTAGACAATGGCATAGAACCCGAATATGAAGTTTCGACAATTCTGGATTTAACCGAAATTGAGCCTAAACTAATCAGACAAGGATTGGGTAAATTACCTGCTTATTTAAGTTAAGTATCGATAACTCCTTTGCTAGTTGCCTGAAAAAAGCGATCGCTAAAAATCCTAGTCTGAATTTTAAAAAACTATAGAAATCTACAGAGTCGTTAATTTTTATTAAAAGTATTTGACTTTTAACTTAATTTTTATTGTTTTGTTTTTTAGTGTGATAGATGATAATTTTTAACCTACTAATTATGAAAATTGATGGATAGATTATCGGTATTTTATACTGGAGCAGCTTTAATTTTAGTCTGGCTGTACCTGAGTTTATCTACTCAGCCTATTAACGGGAGGCGATCGCTTTCTGCAACTACTTCTAACTGGATTCAACCTGAAGAGAGTAAATTAAAAGGGTGCTTTCCGTGGTCGGTTTATTATTTGCAATCTTTAGAATTTAAGGACGATTCAGTAATCTGTCGGGGGAATTTACGCAAGGCTCCAGATATAGCTTATAGCCTGATTCGAGACAATGTTAAGGAAACCTTTGGCGATCGCTTTTTAGTTTTGCTGCAAGAAGAAGCTGTTCTAGGTCGATATTTAACTCAGTATTCAGATCGGTCAGAGCCTGAAGAAACTAAATATGTTTTTGTGATTACTCCTAACTTCGATCCGCAATTTAGTTCTCAAACTAATTCTCCAAGCAATTCTCTAAGCTCTTGGAGTCAGGTTGCTCCACATTTAGAATGGTTAAAATGGCTTGCTTCAGCGATCGTTGGCTTATTACTATTGGGAGGATTTTGGATTTATAACTGGGACGTTAAGGGTTTAGATCGGATTTTAGAAATAGTACCAACTTTGGTTATTGTTTTAGGCATTAAAGAATTAGTCCGTAGGTGGGTTGCTAATCGCTATGGAATCAAAGTTTCACTTCCCTACTTTACGCCCCATTTGGGAGGAATAATCTGGCATAAGTCTCATATTCCCCATCGGCAAGCATTATTCGATCTGGCGATCGCGCCAAATCTAGTAAGTTTATTAATTGGGATAATGTTAGTTGCGATCGGGATGCTACAACCTATGTCACAGGATATAAGTGGCGGTATAGAGTTTGATTTTAAGATGTCTTTATTAATGTCTGGATTAAATCAAGTCTTATCTAATTTTTTGCCTAGTTCAGAACTTAACTTGAACGAGACGGGGCAATTTTTACATCCTTTAGCATACACAGGTTGGTGGTGCTTAAACTTAACGGCATTAAGCCTAATTCCTGTGAGTATTTTAGATGGTGGTTATATTTTGAGAAGTATGACCCGTGCGGATAAAATAGCGATCGCTGCTCCTATTGCCAGAATAGTAATTTTAGGATTGGGATTAGTTTCCCAGCAGTGGCTGATTGTAGTGGCAATTGAGTTATTTTTACTAAGTTATCCTCAAGCTCTGCCCCTTAATGATGTGACGGAATTAAATTTGACAAGAGAGATATTTGGAATAGCGGTTTTAGGAATAGGTTTAGCGACGATCCTACCAGTGCCGATGTTTTTATTTCAGTGATTAGAGCTTTTAATTAATAACAACTCGGTTCATACTATAATTACAATAATTTATCTTAAGTAACCCACTTGTATATTGATTTTGCTGAAATTAAGCTCAAAATTTATTCTTAGCGGTTATCTTTAGGGTAGGTTATTAATTTTCTAAAAAATTTTTCTAAAACTAGAAACTTGGTCTCATTTACTAAAAAGCGATCGATCCTGTATGAATTCAGAGTTTTTAGAAAATAGCACGGTTTTAATTGTTGATGATAATCCCGATAACTTGGCTGTCTTATTTGACTTTCTAAGTGCCGAAGGGTTTGAAATTTTAGTGGCAAGAGGTGGCGAAAGTGCCTTAGAAAAAGCCGAATATGCAGTTCCAGACTTAATTTTACTCGATGTAATGATGCCTCCGGGTATTGATGGATTTGAAACTTGCGATCGCCTGAAGCGAAATCTAATCACAAAAGATATTCCCGTAATTTTTATGACGGCACTGTCAGATGTAGATAATAAGGTTAAAGGCTTGCGATCTGGAGCAGTCGATTACATCACCAAACCAATTCAGCACGAAGAAGTATTAGTCAGGGTTAAGATTCATTTAAAGCTGAAAAATCTAGTAAGTCTTTATAACACGCAAAATTTGGCATTAACCCAAGAAGTAGCGGAAAGAGTCATTGCCCAGTCAGCACTACAGGTACTAACCACTGAATTAGAACAAAGAGTTAAAGACCGTACTGGCGAATTGACCCATACTCTGACCGAATTACAAAAGGTACAAGCCCAAGTTTTAGCTAGAGAACAAAGCTTGATGCATCTTGCCTTTCACGATCCTCTGACCGAATTGCCCAACCGTCTATTTTTTATAGAACGATTAATGCAAGCAATGGCGATCGCTCAGCAAGATGTAAATCATCTTTTTGCCGTTTTATTTATTGACTTAGAACGCTTCAAGCTAGTTAACGATACCCTTGGCAATATCGTAGGCGACCAACTTTTAAAGAGTGTATCCCAACGGGCTAAAAACTGCCTCCGACCCAAAGATACGCTCGCTCGCTTTGGCGGTGATGATTTTATAGTTTTATTAGAGCCAATTAATGATGTAAATGAAGTAATTTCGATCGCTCACAAAATTCAAGCCCAACTGCGTCCACCTTTTATGATTGAAGGCTATGAAGTAGTTACTGACTGCAATATTGGCGTTACGATCAGTTCTATCGGCTACGAACGGGCAGAGGATGTACTGACAGATGTCGATACTGCCATGTACCATGCTAAATCTAAGGGTAAAGGCGGCTGTGAGATTTTTGTGCCATCTATGAAAACTCAAGCTAGAGAAAGGATCCAAATTGAAGCGGATTTGCGCTGGGCGATCGATTATCAAAGATTCTTACTTTACTATCAGCCAATTATTGACCTCTCGACTAACGAGATCTGTGGATTTGAAGCATTAATCCGCCTTAATAATGATGCCAATGAGATTATCTCTCCTGCTAAGTTTATTCCGATCGCCGAAGAGACTGGACTAATTAAAGAAATTGGCTGGTGGATTATCGAAGAAGCCTGCGCCCAGATCCGAACTTGGCAGCAAGTTTTTGATATTAATTTAATGGTGACAATTAACCTTTCCGCAGTTCAACTGCGACAGGCGAGTCTAGTAGAAAGATTGAGTAGTATTTTAAAGCAGTTTTGTTTGTCTAAGTCCTCGGTCAAACTCGAAATTACTGAAAGTTGCTTGATCGATCCGCGATCGCCAGAGCTAAAAGTTTTGAAACAGCTTAAAAATTTGGGGGTTAAATTATGTATTGACGATTTTGGTACGGGTTATTCTTCTCTGAGTTGTTTGCATGAGTTTCCGATCGATACGCTCAAAATAGATCGTTCATTTGTCAATCGCATTGGCAAGATTAGTGGCGATACCGAAATTGTCCAAACTATTATTACCTTGGCACATAGATTGGGTATGGATGTAGTCGCAGAAGGGATCGAGACGGTTCCGCAATTGAGAGCATTAAAAAATTTGGGATGTGAGTTAGGACAAGGGTATCTATTTGCTAAACCCCTTCCTGTAAATGATGCAGCTATATTTGTCGAAAATTGGCGATCGCAAAAACTTTTGTCAGTATGAGCTTGAAGAAAGATCGAACAAATTAAATAAGCTTTAAACTAGACCAATAATCTAGATCGATAATAAAGACAAATTTATCCAATATTTATCCAAGAGATAAAG
>CAZLKI010000227.1:0-5068 GCA_964560035.1 uncultured Synechococcus sp. | reverse complement strand
GTATTGGTCGCGTTGGCACTAATTGGTGAAATTCCCACAAATATTAAAGCTGGAAATGAGATAAAACTGCCTCCCCCCGCGATCGCATTCAATCCACCTGCTAAAAATGCCGATCCAAATATTATTATTTGTTGGAAAGTTGTCATCTTTATTTTTGGACTTTATTTTTGAAATGTCAAAGTTATTAGCACTGCATATATCTTTTTAAATATCTCTAGAATAACGGAAGTATCTCATATTGAATTGCCATCCATAATTGGTAGAAACCAGTCTGGACGCATCAGTATAACTGTATCTATAACATGAATAATGCCATTATCCGCTTCAATGTTTGGAGCAATTACCGTAGCGTTATTCACCTCAAAATCATCATTTAAGATATTCAAATCAATTCTGGAACCTTCTAGTGAAGTTAGAGATTTTACTCCGATCAGATCTTCTTTTGTATATCTTCCCGCGACCACATGATATGTGAGAATCCTAGCCAGTTGCGGAATATTTTGAACTAAGGTGGTAATAGTACCAGATGGGAGTTTGGCAAAGGCGGCATCATTGGGCGCAAAAACGGTAAAAGGTCCAGGACTCTGTAATGCCTCCACTAAATTAGCAGCCGTCACCGCCGTCACTAAAGTTGAAAACCCCGCATTATTAACAGCTATATCAACAATTGTTGTCATATTATCTCTACTTGGATTTTTAAATTATCTATACTCTTGATTTTGAATCATCTCTAACCTTGCGGCTTTATTCATTCCATAATTAGGATTGCTGAACCGATTGAGTTGCCCTTCAAAATAATGACGATTTGCCCAAAGATGTTCGGGGTTACGGTCGTCAAGGGGATAGAGAAAAGCCGATCGCCCTGCTTGAATTACCGCCGAAGTAACATTGTACATAGATCGCTGAAAGCTGATACCCAACTGAATTAACATATCATCTTGACCTCGACAATGTTGGGAATAGTATTCTATTAAATAGGTCGGTAAAAAGTGCAGCATATCCTGCATCAATAGCGTGGGCGGAATCCCAGCCGTGCCAACGGGAAACACATCGGCGTAGAGAATGCCAAAATAGAAGTCTTTTTGCTCTAAGGGTACTTGTCCAGCTTGGGCATTGTAGGATTTGGTGCCACGAAAAGGAGAAGTGCGATAAAATACCGCTTCTACATAGGGAAAAGCTGCCTCGTATAGCCATGTAAAGCCCTTGGATTTGGGAATGAGTTCATAAACTTCACCCCGAATATGCACGTGATGATAGATTGGACGACCAGCGATCGCAAAGATGCCGTTAACTAAAAAATTCATAGCTTCGGGTACAGTCGATATCTTGCCTTCATCGTAGAGGTCGCTCATCTCAAAAAATACAGGAGCCATGACTTCCCAAAATAAGCCGAGATTAGAATAGTAGGACATCTGTCGCACTTGTTCTAAAAACATCTCAGGGAAAAGCTGATAGAGTCCCATCATGACTGGATTGAATTTGAAGTAAGCCCGAATTGCTTTATCCGCATTGGCTTTGTATTCATCTGTATCTAAGTATGGATCGAACTGTCCGCCCATCCCGCGATGCCATAACATAGCCCGCATGCATTCCTCAGCAAATTCCATGTTGATGCGATCGTGCCAAAGATGATGGAAGATTTTGGGCATTTTCATGGTTTCACCCTTCTCCATAAATGCTTTTAGTTCGGGATGAACCGACCCCGTACCGCGCCAGATACGTAAATCCGCATTATCTCCCGCATAGTGATTTTGGAGTTCCAAGTATTCTGTTGGTAGGAAGTATTTAAAGAATGGTAAAGGTTCGAGAAATACTCTTTCCGCAATGTAGAGAAGATTACGCCAATAGAAGTCCATTGGTACGGCGTAAGCTTTATACAATCCTATAATCTGCATGAGGTTCTCTTTAGTGTCGGGTAACATAGAGCCACCTGCTTCTAAGCGATGGATGATATCAGCAAATTCATGTTTTGATGGTGGAAGTGCAGTTCCCGTTAATGTGGTTGTCATAAAAACAATTTAAAATTCTTATACTTAATCTATATTTATATGCATAATATTATCTACAAACATCATAGATAAAAAGTAATCTTTCTAATGCACACTATAAATTTTATTCTATGAATTATTAGTCAATCATTCAAATTTTTTATTAAACATTTGTTTTGCCTGTTCGTATATTTCAATATTGATTCGTTCTATATTATTCTCCTGGGCATAGGTTTCTATCTTTTTACGGGCAAAAGGTCGGACAAAAAATGGAATTTCTTTAAGTTTGGCTTCTGCTTCAGCCGTCCAAGTAATTTTTACGCTCATTGCTTTTTTAAGTGCCTTTAGATGATTTTTTATATTTTATCTATTTACTTTAGGACTTACGCACTCAAAGTTATAGAAACTTAGTGTGAGGGAGTTTGAGGGCGAAGCCCTCGATTGGGGCTGTGCCCCAAACCCACTTTAAATATAGGTTTTCTTTTTACGCTGCGTAAGTCCTATACTTGATTTAACTGTAACAATTGCAAGTTCAAAAATCAGGAAGAGTTAATAGCAGGAGAAGACTCAGATAATATAAACTCAAGCAAGCTCTGCACCGCATGCACTCACACAATCTAGAATTTGAGGCAGGAGAAGACTCAGATACTATAAACTCAAGCAAGTAATACCAACTATCAAACGTAATAAGCTTGGTCAGGTAAAAAATATCTTGGAAAAACCCTTCACGAGATCGGCATAAAATAATGGAGTGGTATGTCTGTCTGAGTTAGAAATAGAGAAAATTAAAGATATTCTCTTCCCAATGTAAAAACACACCTAATTGAAATGGGGTAAAACCCCTTCAGCCCATCACTACTAATTTTAAGATGGGTTATTTTAAGCTGAGAAAGGAGTAATTAGCAAAAGATTGAGGATTAATAATAGATTTCTCAATTTTGTGGTGGTAATTAAAAGATATTTGGGTTTTGAGTCGTTTTTAGAAATGCCCAATACTTGGTTTATAGATACTTATTATCCTTTTATACTTTTCCAGAGATTCTTTTATTACAATTTATATCAAATTTAATCAACTCATCCAAGTCATTCAAAAAATCAATTATCACACTTGCTAGAGTTATTAGGATTAGGAAAAAGCCTGTAGAAAGAACGTCTTGGATGAATTCTACAACTTTCTTTTTTATGTAGCATTTAACTTAGTCCTAACAGTAAACCTAATTTGCGAATAAATTATGATGAGTCAACCACTTAATAATCTAAAACTAGCACTTCTTTGTGGAAGTATTCTCAGTTTATCCATTCCTTCCTTAGCAGTTGAGGCAGTACCCAAAGTTAACCCCTGTCCGCGAATTTACTACGAAGAACCATACAATAGTAATGTAATTGTGCCTAATGGCTGTCCCTCTAATGCCGCAACAAAAACCGAACGAGTTCAATCAGTGATTCTTCCATCAAATTCTCCTCAAACTATTCAATCAATACCAGACAACCAACAAAGGGTAATCGCCAGAGTTACGCCACTTTTGGGTCAAGTTAGTATGAAATTGAAAAACGATATGCAGACCGAAGTTATATATCAAGCGATTGGAGAAACTAGCCAGCGATCGCTCAAAGCTGGACAAGAAGTCATGTTAAAAAATCTGCCATTGCCCATGACATTGACCTTAAATCGAACTGATGGAGGACTGGTAAGGCTAGTACCGATGCCGATGAATACGGAAGGTATGCTTGATATATCCATTAAGGAAGCCAATGGACTTAATGATAGCCACCTCAACCTTAATATTCAAACCGAAGGGCAAGTCTCCGCTTACTAATTACGTGAGACTAAAGTAGTTAAATAAAAGTAGTAGAATAAAATTAAAACTGGGGTGGGGAAACTCGCCCTTATAATTTTTTTGGATTTTTAATTTATTAATGTATTTCATCTCACTGTATTCAACAAGTTTAAATTAAAAGTTTAGATGAGGACATCACCTATTTGTAATTTTGTTCCATTCACGAAATCCCATCCCGATTGCGATCGCTTGCCCGCAGGTTGAACTTCTTTAATCAGTAGTAATCCGTCACCTGTGGATACCGTAAATCCAATATTTTTTTCGATAAAGTATATTGTCCCAGCAGGGTTAGGAATATTATTAATTCTAGTATTAACTTCAGTTGCTGTAATTTTAAGCCGTTGCCCTTGAAAGGTCGTAAAACAATTGGGATAGAATCCGCGAATTTGATTATGTAAAGCGATCGCCGATTTTGACCAGTCTAATTGCCAGAGTTCTTTGGGAATGGTCGGAGCGTAGGTGAATTGGCTATGATCTTGGGGAATAGGAGTGATTTTATCTAAATTCAGTAAGGTTTCGATTAATAAGTTGGCTCCTAATACTGCTAATTTTTGGCTTAAACTTTCGGCTCGATCCTCTGGCATTACTTCTAAACTGGTTTTGAGCAGCATATCACCCGTATCGATCCCCGCATCCATCTGCATTGTCGTAATGCCTACAATTGTTTCTCCATTGGCGATCGCCCATTGAATTGGAGCCGCCCCGCGATATTTTGGTAAAAGCGACCCGTGGACATTAATACATCCATACTTAGGCATATCTAAAATCAGTTGGGAGAGAATTTGCCCGTATGCTACCACCACAAAGACATCAGCATGAGAATTAGTTAAGGCTGAAAGGGTATCAGGATCTCTTTTAATGCGATCGGGTGTCCAAATTGGAATTGGAGAATTTAGATCTAGGCTATGAGATGAGGCGATCGCTTTGACGGAAGAAGGCGTAGTTTGATTACCTCTGCCTCTCTTGGCATCAGGTTGTGTAACTATTCCTACTATTTCAAATTCTGGGGATTCTAACAATTTTTGTAAGGTGGGAATGGCAAACTCAGGAGTACCAAAAAAAACTACGCGCATATTGAATATCTGCTAATTAAATTAGAATAGGTGGTTTAACTCGAATTAACCACATTGACACTCCTCATGCTAAAGCACGGGGATTCCTAATTCAACGAGACAACTTACCAGATAGACTTACATCTATTTGGCATAGGTTGGACTCATCCAAAGGCGTAGAAATTTCGGT
>CAZLKI010000226.1:0-5112 GCA_964560035.1 uncultured Synechococcus sp. | reverse complement strand
GGCAAAATCTTTACTTTCTGTCCATACACATTCTTGCAAAAGATTTTCCAAAGCCGCATCCAAAAATATACCTTGATCTAAGGTCGAAGCTAGGGCAAAATTAGCCGCCAGATGAGGGGCGCGAGCTAAAGCTAGATAAAATGCCCGACTGGTTGCAGGTTTAGTTTCGGCTTCATTGTCTTGAGATTTTTGGTTTGCCCAAGTTAAATACTCTTGTAAATAAGGATCGTCGGTGACAATGGCATCAATTTGTTGTTTCATTAATTGCACCAAACCATCGGCACTGCGAAGCATAGTTACCGTCAGCAAAAAGATTTCGCGCCAATGTGGATCGATAATGTGGTCTACAAGCCTATTCAAAGACTGTCCTAAGGTTTGGAGATTATGATTGGCAACTATTTTTCGGGCTGTAAAATATTCTTGTACCGCTAAATAAGAAAATGAGAAAATCCCGCGCGCCCGTTCGGCTAAAATCCCATGTTGAGACTCGATCGACATTAGGATAGATTTACTTACTTGTTGAATTTCTTCAGGATCGTTACTGGCATTGGGAAGATCTTGGATATAGTCGCCAATGTATTGCTCGACTGCGCCTTGAGAAAAAAAGTATTGCTCGTGCTCAAATGTTGACAAGGCGATCTGACTTAATAATTTCAGCTTTTGCGGTAATAAAAATCCTTTGTATGCGCGATCGCGTTCGACTCCCCTTGATTCGTCCCATTTTCCTAAAAGCAAATCCATTCCTTGTTTATAAAATTCGGCTTGATTGATCGGAAAGTCATCTTGGCGATTAAAAATCGAGCAGGAAAGATGTAAAAATAGCGGGTTGGTAATTAGTCGGCGAAAACGCCAATTTTTGGGTAAATCTAATTTCTCCATAAAATCTACGGCATTTGACCTGCCATCAGCTTCATTAGTTTTGCTAAATTCTACAAACCATTTGTCAGCAAAAGCAGCAATTTGCGCTTGGGTAAACGGGGCAATCTCTACATCAGTAAAGCCTTTTAGCGATAATTTTTGGGATGCCGTGCGACAGGAAGCTACATATTGATTTTTATGATATTTTTCCGAAAATCTGCGAATTTCATTTAAGACAAAGTGCTCTTCTTCGGCTAAAACTTCATCCATGCCATCAATTAACATCAATATTCTTCCACCTTGCAACAGCTTTTTAATTACTGATAATTGGGAAATATCTGAAGTCAGAAATTCTTGATGGATAAACGATAATAAATTGACTTGCTTGTTATCTCTATAACTTTCGGCAAAATCTCGGAGCGTAATAAAAATCGGAACTAGATTCTTCGCAAAATTGCCTAGATTACATTGAATTGCCAAATGCTTGAGAAACGTGGTTTTACCCGCACCAGGTTTGCCCAAAACTCTCAATTTATGATATTTTTCGGCGGCTTTCATTCCCGAAACTTGACTTTCCACAATTTTGCCTAAGCCATAGCGATCGATATCTTCTAAAGGTATTTTTTCGATCTCGGACATTTCCAACCATTGCTGACTGGCTATTTGCTCCAAAATATTTACATCCGTATAGATATTTAGAATCGATACTGGACGATTAATATCTAGTAGCTGTAAGATGCCGCATTGATTGTTAACTTTTTCATAACGATGCGATCGCACTTTTTGTACCAATCTATCTAAATCAAACCCTACTGTCTCAAAGTCTAAATCCTTTATATTCTCAACTTTACTAATACCTTCAGCAGTAACGTCGGCAGGGGGATCGAGCGCAATTTCCCGCCAGTCTAAATCTAAGATCGTACAAATCTCAAAAAATGTATATCGTTCGATCGGCAGCCCTGTAAAAAATCGCCAAATTGGTTGTCTGGTCTTAATTCCAACTTCGGTTGCTAGATACTCTTGCGTCCACCCTCTAGAAGTGAATCGTGATTTGGCTTTTGTAACCCCCGTAGGTGATGCTCGTAGCGATCGCTTTGGCATACGGAAAATTTCATTAAGGATGTATACGTTTAGTTATAAAGCTTATTTTCAAAGAATTCTGTGATTTAAAGTGAATATTTGAAACAAAATCAAACACTTGATTATAATATATACGCGAAGAATATTGAGTTATGTATACTTTGACACTTTAATTCTCAACTAGAATTCTAAAGATGAACAAAAAATCATACATTATTCAAGTCTTAACTTTAGCAATTGTTAAACTTAATCGCTTAAAATTAATCCTTTAAAACTAATTTAGAGTGGCGATCGCACAGAAAAACTTTAATCTCCACATTCAGTTCTGTATATTTATGGATATAAGCCTGCGCTTTTTGGCTAATTTGATGCGTGAGATCGGTAAATATAACTCGATCGTAACCTTGGGATCTTAGTAAGTTTTCTACAGCTTCGGCGGTGGGCGATCGCTCGATTTGTTGAATTATCTCTATGGGTAAATTTTCACGGACAGCCGCACGGGTAAGGATATCAATCCGACCATCAGCTAAATGACTGGAAGTATTAAAAATGCCACCTGCAAGTTTAAGAAGTTTGCCATGATATCCGACCAGAGCGATCGATGTCACTCCTAAAAGTGCTGCCTCAATTAGCATTACGCCAATCCAGTTAGCAGTTTGCACTAGGCGATCGGGCTGAAATCCCATATTTGTCGCGGCTTGATAGCCATTGGCACCGATGTAAAAAACTAGATTCTTATTTTCCTGCGCTTTAGCTCTCAGATCGTTCCGAAATTCATCCAACTTATCTTCGACCGATAGAGGCTGAGATATTGCCCTAGTTCCCAATAATGCCAGTCCTTCTAAAATCCCAAAAGCTGCATTAGATGTACGAGTGGCAAGCGATCGCCCCAAAGGAAGGATAAATTTAATCCGAGCCGAAGTATTCGAGGGTAATAGCGGTAAGAGATTCACCTGTGCCAGTGTATTTGCCAATTTATAAATCGCAGGTTCGCCCGTAATCGTTCTGCCCAAGCCTTCTCCTGCTTCAAGGATTAACTCAGGATGTTCTGAAGCTTCTAACTGTACATAAGCCCAAATTGGAGTACCAGCAGTCAAATCTAAATTATCACCAGGGTCGCTGATGGTTATACCAAGGGCAGTATTTAGGTCGATCGGAGCAGACTGGGCGATCGCGATCTCCCCCATACCCAACTCCAAATCTAATAGATCGAGAGCTACAAACTCTATATGCTCATGAGGATTTATCAATCTTAAAATAGCTGCCTTAGCCGCCGCGATCGCAAATACAGGCAAAGTGTAACCAGATTTCATTTTATCTAAAAAAAAAGATTTTTATCTGCTTGTTTAAAATGATAACTTTTGAAATAAATCTGATAACGGCATTGTAAAATCAGAAATAACTTCTTCCCCATCTAAACTATCGGATTGCTTGAGCAGGCGATCGGGTTCTTGAGCGGAACGATAAACTAATACATAATGTAATTTGAGACTAATTACCCAAACTAAGCGCGCGCCATTGTCAAAGTATTCCACAATTTTTTGATCGATCTCAGCGATCGTGTTGCTAGGGGAAAGAACCTCGATCGCCAAATCAGGCGCACCTTCTAAAAATCCTTCGGGTAATTCTTCAAGTCCTATCAGTTTCTCTTTAGATACGAAGGAAATATCAGGCGATCGCTTATTGCCATTTTTCATAGTAAACGCTGTACTAGAATCGAGAATAACTCCCAGCCCTCTCGGTAAAATATAATTCATTAATGCCATAACGAGAAGGCTGCAAGTATAGCCATGTAAAGCTCCTGAATTTCCTACATCAATTAATACTCCATTCACAAGCTCATAACATTTTTCGTCTGACAAAGCCATCAATTCAGTATCCGTCCAAGTTCTTTTAGTAATTGGGGGTGAGGTGGTAGTTAAGGACATTTCTAATATATTTAATTTGGATTTAATTTGTTATGAGAGTATATTTTAATGCTTGATTCTTACGACTCTTCTTGCCATCCTTATCTATTGCGATGAACTTGTTCTTTGGGAATAACTTGTAGTTCTAGCGATCGCTAACTTCTATTTGATTTAAGTATTGGATTTTGCGGCGAGTTCTTTAGCAGAGTGGGCGAACATAATTTTATTTATTCGTCAGGAGGGATAAAGTCAAGTTTACCCTTTTTAGAGGATAATACATTTAGCATTTTACGCCTCTGCTTCTTTTGATGTAAATTCACCCGATCTGCAAATCGTAATTTCGGATTGAGTATGATCTATCAAAACCAGATCGAACCCAGATCGAAACCAGAGTTAAAAGTTATGGTTGCATCAATATCAACTCCAACATTTATTAGCCACTTAGAAATTCAAGCAGGACAGAGAATATATCTGCGGGATCTCGATTGGCAAGAATTTGAGCAGATTTTAGTGGAGTTAGGAGAAAAAAGAGCTACTCATATTGCTTACTACAATGGAGATTTAGAGATTCGGATGCCATTACCAGAACATGAACGGTACAAAGTATTTATTAGTGATTTTTTGAAGATTTTACTAGAAGAACTCGATCTGGAATGGGAGTCTTTGGGTTCATCTACGTTTAAGAAAGAGAGCATGGCAGCAGGAATTGAACCAGATGATTGTTTTTATGTAAAGAATTGCCGAGCCGTAACGGGAATCAAACACTTAGATCTGGCGATCGATCCACCGCCCGATCTGGCTATAGAAATCGATCTTACTTCCACTACCCAAGTTAATGCTTATAGGGCTTTAGGAGTTCCTGAAGTATGGCAATATCGCCAAGGAAAGCTCGTGATTTTCATTCTTACTGCAGGTGAATATGTGGAATCTGAATCTAGTCTGGCATTTCCAAATATCCCCGTAATTGAAGGCATATCAGCAATATTGAATCGTAGTTCCGATCTAATCATGAGCGATGCTAGAAAAGAATTTCGCAGATGGGTTAAGACCGTGACCTAAAATCACCTAAGATCGCAATGGCTTAAAAATCTCTCGACTAACTGCGGTTGCGCCCCAAAATGCAGATGCAGATAGGAAGCGTGAACTTGATATTTATGCCAACCTTCGGCTGGATATTGCAAATGCGAATCGTATCCATTCATATTAAATAAAGGATAAGAATTGGATTCAGTCAAAGTAGAACGATGAAACTCGTGTCCCCAAACGC
>CAZLKI010000225.1:0-5128 GCA_964560035.1 uncultured Synechococcus sp. | reverse complement strand
CTATTTCTTTGATGGTGGCAACGAAGAACCCAACGAAGGCGACGATCGCATCATGATCAATAGCCCCATGGTTTCTACCTACGATCAATCTCCGCCCATGTCTGCCCAAGAAGTAACTAAAACCGTTATCGATGCTGTGAAAAAACAGATTTATTCATTGATAGTCGTTAACTATGCTAATCCTGATATGGTCGGTCATACGGGTAATTTTAATGCCACAGTCGAGGCGATCGGGGTGGTAGATAAATGCTTGGGACAACTCATAGCGGCAATTAATGGCATCGGCGGCACTGCTTTAATTACAGCCGATCATGGTAATGCTGAATATATGTGGGACGAGCATCACAACCCTTGGACGGCACACACCGTAAACCCCGTGCCATTTATCATTGCTGAAGGTGAAGGCTTAAAAATTATGGGGCATGGGGCAGATGTAGAGCTTAAATCTGGGGGGAAATTAGCTGATATTGCGCCGACAATTCTGGAAATCTTACAAATTCCCCAACCACCCGAAATGACAGGCACTTCACTATTAGTTGCCATCGATCTCGAACTTCGTACTCCCAGAACTCCAGTACGGATTAAGGTCTAAAAAGCCTTAAAATGTTAATGGTTGACTAAAGTTTAAGAACTAAAGCTTAAAAAATAAAACACATTAGAGTACAACTGAATTACTGCCTTCCCAATTAAAGATTATAGATTTTAGGGGTGTGGGGCTGCTCCACCAAGGGGTTTTACCCCTTAACCCATTCTAAATACTTGTATTTTTATTGCGGGAAGGGAGAATTAATTAATCAAAATATTAAAGGAATAAAAATATGACCCGTGCGATTATGGAGACCAATAAAGGTACCATCAACCTAGAGTTATTCGACAAAGATGCTCCAAATACTGTTAAAAACTTTGTGGATTTAGCAGAAAAGGGCTTTTATGATGGCTTAAGCTTTCACCGCGTCATCGATAACTTTATGGTTCAGGGTGGCTGCCCCCAAAGTACGGGAACGGGCGGACCAGGCTATAAGATCGATTGTGAAATTAACTCTAACAAGCATCTTGCTGGAACTCTATCTATGGCTCATGCTGGTAAAAACACGGGTGGAAGTCAGTTTTTTATCTGCCATGCTCCCCAACCTCACCTTGATGGTGTACACACTACCTTTGGTAAAACTGAAGATATGGAGGTAGTAAATGCTATTCGTAAGGGAGACAAAATTGTATCTCTGAAAATCGCAGCGTAGATAAATCGTAACAGAACTTACGCAGTAGAAAAGGGGTTTGGGGCTTTGACCCAACTGAGGGCGCAGCCCTCAAACTAATTTACATTAATGCTTTATAAATTTGAAGGCATAAGTTCTAAGTAAATAATAGTCGTAAATAATAGTTAATTCTAGGTTTGAACTAGCTTTAAACGCTAATTTTGAGCCTAGATTACTTTTTTACTACTGTCCTTAATTCACAATAATTTCAAATTAATATGGTCGATCGCTCCGCAAGAGATTTAATAGATACTCAAATTAGTCACTTGATTGGTAATGCTCCAGATCTAGAAACTTCTAACGCCGTAAAAGCGATCGCCCCCGCCTTAAAAACTGTTGCCCTAAACCAAAAGCATTTTAAATATTTTCTTTTACAATCCCCAACTGGAAATCTAGTCCTAACTATCTTAAATCAAGTCAGCAATCCCAAAATCTCCAAGAACGTAATCTATGCCTATCCAACCGAGGCGATCGCCCATCAAAATCAAGTCGATATACCCTCAGTAATTACCGAATTGGAAATTATCCCCTTACTTTTTCAGCTTTTAGGAATGTCTGAGGTAGATAGCTTAATACTAGATGATAATTTGCCTAAAGAAATCCAGAGACAGAAGCTATACGAACTCTGCCAAAATCAACTTAAAGGGCTTAATAATATTGCCTAATTTCCCTATTTAATCTCAATTAATCTCAGCTTGAGTCTTAGCTTTAATAACTTTTAACTTTTTAACATCTCGACTAATTTTGGCAAATATAAATCCACATACTGCGACCAACCAATCACCATATCTTGCTTGTGCGCTAGGGATTCGGGATCGATTACATCTGGAGTAAATTGAATTACTCCGCCGTTGAGATCGCACGTAGTTAAACCTGCAAACCTAGTCATCGCCAATGGTGCTACTGTATCCCATAATTTTACGCGGCGGTTTAGATAAAAATACAACTCGGTATTTCCCGCGATCGCCTCCATCACTTTTAAGCCAAATCCGCCCATATTATAAAATTCAATCTCAGGTACCAGATTTTGAATTGCCTCACCATACTTACGTTGGTCTTTATCTCCCACTAATAATCGATGGCGATCGCGTAAAGGCGGAATTTGAGGAATCAATTGAATTGGATAGTTATCTGCACTTTGGGTAAATAGACCGCCGATTGCTGCCCCGCCATAAAACATCAAATCCTTTTCAGGAGCGTAAATCCAGCCCATAGTTGGTTGATTGTGTTCGAGCAATCCTACCATTACGGCATAGTTATCTCCACCAGCAATAAATTCATCGGTACCATCAATCGGATCGATCAACCACATCCGCGGATAATTGCGCTGCCACAGCTTTAAAGAATCGGGATTTTCTTCGGTAATAATGCCATCATCGGGAAACCACTCCTGAAATTGAGTAGTAATCAATTGGTCGATATCGCGATCTACAGTTGTCACAAAATCCAAATGTCCTTTTTGAATTACTTCAAACTTAGCTTGGCGTAGCTGTTTCGCCTTTTGTCCGACTTCACGAATAAATATTCTGATTCGATCGAAAGCATTAATCGGATTCACTTGCTCCTCCATTCAAATTGCGTGTGATTGCAGTATCCTTAGAAAATAATCGGAAGTAAAGCGATCGCATTAATTCTTTGATCGGAAAGATTAAATATGTAAAAGGATTAAAAGTCACGATAATATCGCGAAAATCTCGTTTCGCTACCGCCAAAATCGCCCAAGCCACAAAGTCAGGAGACATAATGCCAATGGGATTGAGAGTACTTTTAAAAGCTCCCAATACTAACTTCCGTACCACACAAGGAGAACTCAATCGCCGCAGCGTAATTAAATCACCAAGGGTGCGTTTGGACATTTCATATAAAGGGCTAAAAGCGGGATTGACTTCGGCTTCGGATGTATTAATCCATACTTCTTTGAGGGCTTTATGTTTGGATTGCTGCACCGTATCAAAAAATATTTCCATCAATCGCCATGCCGAGAAAGTGTTAACCTCAAAGGATTTAGAAATTGCCTCAGTCGAGCGATCGCCGTAGACATTAACACCGTGATTGATAATTAAAATATCGACTTTTTGCAATCGTTGAGCTAACTCTATTTCCTGCCCTACCGACCAATTAATAACTTCGATATTATCCTCAAATTCACTGTAGCTGCTAGTTAGAGCAATTACCCTTGCCCCTTGAGTTTGCAGTTGATGGATGAGCGATCGCCCTAAAGCTCCATTTGCCCCAGTTACAGCTATAGTTTTACCCTTCAAAGCTAAGGCAGTACCCAAAATCTTATCTACAAACGTAAATGTGCTACAAAAGTATGCCTCACCGCGATCGAAATGATGCCGCCAATGGTAGGTTCTATTTACCGTCCACTCTGAAGGAATAGTTACCAAATCCCCAGACTTGTGGGTTAAATCCGTTGCCATTAAAAAACCCTGCGATCGGGCAAGGCTGGTGATTAAAAATAGTAAAGAATACAAACAGCCGATTACAAGACTATAGCCTTGACCGAATATAAAACCAAATGCGGCGATCGCCCCAGTAAATATCACCATTACTACCGCTTCAGGTACGTCATTATGCCACTGAGCTTGACGGTAAGCATCCACGCTGACGACGCTTAAATCCGCACGGTAAGCCTTGTGGTGAAGAAGATGACCTGCTTGCAGAGGTTGCCAATAATGACCTGCAATATGATAAGTGTCGCGAATAACTTCAGCTATGACTATAGATAATGCGGCACACAATGCTGCTAAAGCTAGTTGTGAAGTTAGTTGATAGTTCATGGTTGGGCTTGATGATAGCTTCACAATTCTACATCTTTACCCAACCTATTAATTACTTTATTTAAGTCCAATTCGATCTAGAAATACTACTTCGGACTATTGCCCATTTGAAGTTGTAGGTGGAACTGGAGTACTGGACTGAGGCGGAGCGATCGGAGCAGGAACGTTAATTTCAACATTACTCGGTGGCGATGGAGGCACGTTAACTTCCACATTTGGAGTTGTGGGCGGCGTTGTAGGTGCTGGTGCGACTTCTTTAATAGTTGTATTGTTACGTTCGATCACTGTAGATTTGTCTTTAACAGTATTAGTTGGACTGGGAACTATGACCGGGATTAAAGGACGGTCATTTAAGAAATACATTGCTGCAGCGCCAGCTACTCCCAAGCTCAAAATAACGCCTAGCCATAGGGCACCGCTATTGTCACTATTTACCTTTGTTGAGTGTTGCTCGGAAACTGAATATCCTTCTACAGGAGTGCTTGAGTTGGATATAACCTTTTTAGTTGTGACTTCTTGATCTATTTCTTCAGGCATAATTTTTACGCTCCTAGGTTTAGTTATTAATTTGGCTTTTTAGTTAGGTTGATGTTACTAGCTAGTTTTCTGTTAATTTTCTATAAAATTCCAAGTGTAAAACTCGGGAGAAATTAGGAATATCTTGACAGCCTAATTATTGCGAAGTCGTCAAAATATTCTAATATCTAATTTATTTACTAATTAATCGACCGCGTTTTTGATATCTCTAGCTTTATCTTTTACAGCATCGGCTGCATCTCTAGCATTATCTTTGAGGTCTTCGGCAGCATTACGAGCGTTTGCTTCGACTTGCTTTGCTTTTCCTGCAGCTTGATCCCCAGGATCGCCAGTAACGTTACCTAGTGCTTCTTGTGCTTTGCCTTCGATATTTTTGGCAGCAGCTCTGGCTTTTTCTTCTAAACTCATAATAATTTCCTCTATTATATTTTTTAAGTGAGATATCGCGAAATCTAAAACTAAGTATGTTTACGTGATTTGCGACATAACCAATCTAATGGATTCAATCATTTTATAAATCTATCTAAATATATAAATTCAAATCACCTCTAC